>JANNHC010000460.1:0-26579 GCA_031404215.1 Acidobacteriota bacterium | reverse complement strand
GTCAGCGTCCCCAGCCGCGCTTCACCACTGGCTCGACGCAGATGCTTCGGCCGATCGCCGGCGCGATGATGCGAAGCTCGGCCATGACGCGATCGAACTGCTCCGGGAACATCGACTGCGCGCCGTCGCTGAGCGCTTTGTCCGGATTGGTGTGGACCTCGACGATGATGCCGTCTGCGCCCGCCGCGACCGACGCGCGTGCCATGGGCGCCACCTTGTTGCGCATGCCCGTGGCATGGCTGGGGTCGGTGATGATCGGCAGGTGGCTCAGCTTCTTGATGACTGGAATCGCCGAGATGTCGAGCGTGTTGCGCGTGTAGCTCTCGAAGGTGCGAATCCCGCGCTCGCACAGCATCACGCTCATGTTGCCGCCCGCGAGGATGTACTCGGCGGAGAGCAGCCATTCTTCGATGGTGGCCGAGATTCCGCGCTTCAACAGGATCGGGGTCCGCGCGTGCCCCAGCTCGCGAAGCAGCGTGAAGTTCTGCATGTTGCGCGCGCCGACCTGGAGGATGTCGGCGTACTTCTGAATGACCTCGAGCTGGCTGATGTCCATCACTTCGGACACGAGCTTGAGGTTGTGACGGTCTGCGGCGCCCCGTAACATCCGCAGGCCCTCTTCCCCGAGACCCTGGAAGCTGTACGGCGAGCTGCGCGGCTTGTATGCGCCGCCCCGGAGCACCTTCGCGCCCGCGCGCTTGACGGCGGACGCGGCGGCCTCCACCTGCGCTTCGTTCTCCGCCGAGCATGGGCCGGCCATGACGATGACTTCGTCGCCGCCGATGCGCACGTCGCCAATCGTGACGATGCTGTTCTCGGGCTTGAACGTGCGGCTCGCGAGCTTGTAGGGCTCGGTGATCCGCAGCACTTCCTGCACGCCGTCGAGCACTTCGAGGAGGCGGGGGTCGCCGGCCCGATTGCCTCCCACCGCGCCGATGACGGTGCGAAGGGCACCGGTCGATCGATGTACGTCGAATCCCATTTCCACCAGTTGCGAAACGACGCGTTGCACCTGCTCGTCGGTGGCGCGCTCCTGCATGACTACGACCATAAATACCTCTTTGAACCTTCTATTCCACCGAACCGTCTTGGGTTTCCGCGACCCGCTCCAGCCGTCTTGCCTCGTCGATGACGCGCTCGAACAACCGTTTCACTGCTGCGTTGTCCAGCGGCCCCATGTTGACGCGCTGGACGTGACCGAGCACCTCGGCCTCACGCGAGGGCTGGTACACTTCCAGCCCCGCGAGTTTCTTTTCATGGCCAATCTCCAGCGCGCACGCCGCGCGCTCGCTCAACAGCGCCACGAGCTTTTCATCGATCTCGTCGATCCGCCGCCTGAGCTCGTCGAGGCGGCTCACACTCCGCTCTTCAGCCATCGCACGTACTCGCCCGCCCGTTCCGCGACGTCCGGCGCCGCGCCGTGCTCGGCAATCACGCGCACGAGCGCGCTGCCGACGACGGCGGCGTCGGCTGACCGGCAGGCCTGTGCGACATGTTCCGGCGAGGAAATGCCGAAGCCGACCGCCACGGGCAGCGTTGACTGCGCCCGCACGCGATCGACCAAGCCACTGACATCGTCTGCCAGGTTGTCGCGGACGCCTGTGACGCCGAGTCGCGAGATCAGATACAGGAACCCCCGCCCGAGTTCTCCAGAGTGCCGAATGCGCGCGTCCGTGGTCGTCGGGCTGATGAGGAAAATCGGATCCAGCCCGGCCGCGAGAAGCGGCCCATGAAGCGGCGCCGCCTCTTCCACCGGGTAATCCAGGATCAGGACACCATCAACTCCTGCGGTCCGGGCCTCCTCGGCAAAGACCGGGGGATCCATCCGCGCCACCGGATTCGCGTACGTGAAGAGCACGATGGGTGTATCGACCGACTTTCGCACCGTGCGGACCACGTCGAGCGTGCCGCGGAGCGTCATGCCGGCGGCGAGCGCGCGTTCGGTTGCGCGTTGAATCACGGGACCGTCCGCCAGCGGATCGGAAAACGGAACCCCGACTTCGAGCACGTCCGCACCCGCCTTGGAGAGCGCGACGAGAATCTTCGCCGACGTCGCTGCGTCCGGATCGCCGGCCGTCACGAACGTGACCAGGCCCCCGCGGCGCTGCTGTCGAAGACGATCGAACGTCTGACGGATGCGCGACATCACTTCGCCGCCTGCGCGTCCAGCACCTTCTGCACGCTGACGACGTCCTTGTCCCCGCGGCCGGACAGGTTCACCAGCAGCACCTCGTCCCGGCCCATCGCCGGAGCCAGACGGCACGCGTGGGCGACGGCGTGCGACGATTCGAGCGCGGGCAGGATGCCCTCCTCGCGCGCGAGCCGCTGGAACGCCGCCAGTGCGTCATGGTCGCCGATCCATGTGTATTCCGCCCGTCCGGAATCATGGAGCCACGCGTGCTCCGGGCCGACGGCGGCGTAATCGAGACCCGCCGAGATCGAATGGGTCAGCTCGATGTTTCCGTGCTCGTCCTGGAGGACGTAGCTGCGCGTGCCTTGCAGGACGCCGGAACTGCCGCCCGCGAAACGGGCGGCATGCTCGCCCGGCTCGATGCGGTACCCGCCCGCCTCGACGCCAATCAGCCGCACGGACGCATCCGGGATGAAGGCATCGAAGATGCCCATGGCGTTGCTGCCTCCGCCGACGCACGCGACGATCGCGTCGGGGAGCCGGCCGACCGATTCCATGCACTGGCGGCGCGCCTCCTGCCCGATGACGGACTGAAACTCGCGCACCATGAGCGGGTATGGATGCGGCCCGAGGACGGACCCGAGGAGGTAGTAGCTGTCGGCGATGTTGGTGACCCAGTCCCGCATCGCCTCGTTGATGGCGTCCTTCAGGGTGCGGGCGCCGGCGTCCACCCGCCGGACGGTGGCCCCGAGCAGCTGCATCCGGAACACATTGAGCGACTGGCGTTCCATGTCTTCGGCGCCCATGTACACGACGCACTCGAGGCCGAGCAGCGCGCAGACCGTGGCCGTGGCGACGCCGTGCTGCCCGGCGCCCGTTTCCGCGATGACGCGATGCTTGCCCATGCGCTGGGCCAGGAGCGCCTGGCCCAGCGCGTTGTTGATCTTGTGTGCGCCGGTATGCGCGAGGTCTTCCCGTTTGAAGAAGATCCGTGCGCCGCCGAGCGACTCTGAAAGCCGGCGCGCTTCATACAGCGGCGTCGGGCGTCCGACGTAATCCCTCAGCAGGCCTTCGAGTGTGGCGCGGAAGGCCTCGTCGGCGCGCGCTGAAAAGTACGCGCGTTCGAGGGCTTCGACAGGCGCGACGAGCGTTTCCGGCACGAAACGCCCTCCGTAGGCCCCGTAATATCCTCGAGCGTCGGGGTCCCTCTGTCCGAATAATGGACTCATGAATGACTCACGCCGCCCCGATCGCCGCGAAAAACTCGCGCAGCTTGTCCGGATCCTTCCGGCCCGGCGCCGATTCGACGCCGGACGAGACATCGACCATGTGAGGATGCACGTGTCGGATCGCGTCTCTTACGTTTCCCGCGTTCAAGCCACCCGACAGAATCGTTCTGCGCCGCGCGGCGACCGCGGCGGCGATGGTCCAGTCGATCGTCCGGCCGGTTCCGCCGCGACGGATCGGGTCATGCGCGTCGAGCAGCACGGTGACATGCAGCGGCAACTGCTCGATCGTCGCCGCGTCGAACCGATCGGTCACGGCGACCGCCTTGATGAGCGGCTGACTCACGCGCGCGAAACTCTCGACCGACTCTGCCCCGTGGAGCTGCACCGCCCCCAGCGGCACGAGCTGCGCCACCTCCATCACGTATTCGGCAGGCTGATCCACGAAGACGCCGACCGCCGTGACGTGCGGCGGCAGCGTCGCGGCGATCTCCCGCGCCCGGATCGGATCGATGTAGCGAGGGCTCGCGGGCCAGAAGACAAATCCAATCGCGGAGGCGCCCAGCTCGGTTGCGCGCGCCGCATCGTCTACCGAGCAGATACCGCAGATCTTGACGCGTGGGATCAGCATCATGCGCCCCGAAGCTCCCGAAGCGCCGCCCCGGGGTCCGGCTGGGTGATCAGGCGTTCACCCACGAGAAACGCGTGATACCCGGCGCCCGACAGGCGTGCCATGTCGTCGCGCGTCCTGATGCCGCTCTCGGCAACCGCGGTCACGCCGGGCGGAAGCTCCGCCGCCACGGCGTCGAGGACCCCGAGATCGACCGTGAGCGTTCGCAGGTTCCGGCTGTTGACGCCGACGACCCGCGCGGAGGCGTCCAGTGCGCGGCGGAGCTCGTCCAGGTCGTGCACCTCGACGAGCACCGCGAGGCGCATCGCCTCGGCCGCGTGGACGAGGTGCGCGAGATCGCGCTGGTCGAGCGCCGCCACAATCAGCAGCACGGCATCCGCTCCGAGCGCTGCCGCTTCGAGCAGCTGGTACTCGGACACGATGAAATCCTTGCGCAGGATTGGCAGATCGACCGCCGCTCGCACCTCGCGCAAATGCTCCGGCGACCCATCGAAGAAGGTCGGTTCGGTCAGCACTGAGATCGCGACGGCTCCCGCGGCGGCGTAATCGCGGGCATGCGAGGCCGGAACGTAGTTCTCGCGAAGAATCCCCCTCGACGGCGATCGCCGTTTGCACTCGGCGATGATGCGAGGCGCTTCGACGCCGGCTCCCCCCCGCAGCGCGCGCTCGAACGCCTCGCCCCGGGGCGTCCCGACCTGTTCCGCTTCCAGCATGCGCGCCGGACGCGCGGCCTCGCGAACCGCGACGATGCGCCTGGTGGCCGCGACGATCGTCTCGAGGAGATCGGCGGTCGCCATCATGAAGTGACCGCCTTCCGCTGTTCGTTGGACACGCGAACGAGGCTGTCGAGCACACGCGCGGCCTCGCCGCTGTCGACCGCGGCCGCGGCGTGGAGGACGCCGTCGGCGATCGACGGCACGCGACCCGCGATGAGCAGCGACGCGCCCGCATTCAGCAACACGATGTCGCGCGCCGCCCCCTTCGCGCCTGCCAGAATCTCGCGCGCGATGTTCGCGTTCGCCGCGGCATTCCCGCCGCGCAGTTGCTCTGGCGATGCCTTCGGCAAGCCGAAGTCGGCCGGATGCACGTAGAAAGTGTTGACGGCCCCGCCGCGGCACTCTGACACCTTTGTGTACCCGGTGGTCGAGATCTCGTCGAGGCCGTCGGCTCCGTGAACCACCCACGCGCGTTCGGAACCGAGGAGGGCGAGTGACCGGGCGACCAGTTCCGTGAGCTCCGGGCGCGGCACACCGACGAGCTGGCGCGAGGCACCGGCCGGGTTCGTGAGCGGCCCCAGCAGGTTGAACGCCGTGCGGACGCCCAGATCCCGGCGGGTCGGCCCCGCATGGCGCATGGAGGGATGAAACGTCGGCGCGAAAAAAAACGCGATCCCCGCCTCGTCGAGGCAACGCTCGACCACCTCCGGCTCGGCGGTCACGCGCACTCCAAGCGCCTCGAAGAGGTCCGCGCTGCCGCAGGTGCTCGAGACCGACCGGTTCCCGTGTTTCGCCACCCGAACGCCGCACGCGGCCAGCACCAGCGCCGACACCGTGGACACGTTGAACGTGTGCGCGCGGTCCCCGCCCGTGCCACACGTATCGAACACCGGGGCGTGGCTGCGTGACAGCCGTGTCGAACGGTCCCGCATCGTCTGCGCGAACCCGACAATCTCCGCGGGACGCTCCCCCTTCATCGACAGGCCGATGAGGAGTCCCGCGATCTGCGCGGGCTGCGCACGGCCTTCCATGATTGCTTCCATCGCGGCGGCGGCTTCCTCTCTCGTGAGGTCCTGGCGGCGCTGGAGCTTGTCGATGAGCGCGGCAAACATCTACAGCTCCAGGAAATTCCGCAGTACCTGGCGGCCTTCGCCGGTCAGCACCGATTCGGGATGAAACTGCACGCCGTGCACGGGAAACGTGCGGTGTCGAAGGCCCATGATCGTGCCGTCGTCGGTCTGCGCCGCCAATTCGAGGGAGTCGGGCAACGGTTCGGCCACGACCAGCGAGTGGTAACGCCCGGCCGTGAACGGCTGCGACACGCCCCGGAACACGCCGCGGCCATCGTGCTGAACCGACGACACTTTTCCGTGCATCAACTGCGCCGCGCGGACGACCTGTCCGCCGAACGCAACTCCGATGCCCTGGTGTCCGAGGCAGACGCCAAGGACTGGCGTCGTCTGTCCAAACCGGCGGATGAGATCGACCGAGATGCCGGCATCTTCCGGACGGCCCGGCCCCGGCGAGATTACGATCCGCTCGGGCTTCAGCTCGGCCACCTCGTCGAGGGTAATTTCGTCGTTCCGCCTGACCAGCGGTGGCGCGCCCAGCTCGCCGAGATACTGGGCGAGGTTGTAGGTGAACGAGTCGTAGTTGTCGATGAGGAGGATCACGCGAGCCCTGCCTCCGCCATCGCGAGCGCCGTCAGGAGCGCCTTGGCCTTGTCGCGCGTTTCTTCGTACTCCGCGGCGGGGTTCGAGTCGGCCACGATGCCAGCGCCCGCCTGCACGCGTGCGCGCCCGTTCCGGATCGTGATGGTGCGGATCGCGATACAGAAGTCGAGGTTGCCGGCAAAGTCGATGTAGCCGACGGCGCCGGCGTACAGGTCGCGGCGCGTGGGCTCGAGATCCGACAAAATCTGCATGGCCCGGATCTTCGGCGCACCCGACACCGTGCCCGCCGGGAAGCACGCGACGAGCGCATCCAGGCGATCGCGATCCTCCGCCAGGCGTCCGTCGACGGTGGAGACGAGATGCATGACGTGCGAGTACCGCTCGAGCGCCATGTACTGGGGCACCCTGACCGATCCGAACTCGCAGACGCGGCCGAGATCGTTGCGGCCCAGGTCCACGAGCATCACGTGCTCCGCCCGTTCCTTCTCGTTGCGCTTCAATTCCTCGGCGAGCCGCAGATCCTCGTCGTCGTCCTGGCCCCGGGGGCGGGTACCCGCAATGGGATGTGTTTCCACGCGGCGTCCTTCGACGCGCACCAGCATTTCCGGGGACGATCCGACGATGGCCAGCCCGCCCATGCGGATGAAATACATGTACGGCGATGGATTGACATGGCGCAGCGCGCGATACACCGTGAAGGGATCCGCCGTCACGTCCGCTTCGAAGCGCTGCGACAGCACCGCCTGGTAAATGTCGCCCGCCGCGATCCGCTCTTTGATGGTGCGGACACCGGCCTCGTACGTCTCCCGCTCCATGTTGGAGCGGATGGCGGGCGCGGCCTGGGGATTCGGCTCGGGCTGAGAGAGTCCCCGCTCGAGTTCCCGCTCGAGGAACTGGATCTTCGCGCAGGCGAACTGGTACAGCGCTTTCAAATCCTCGCCGGCCGTCACGCGCGCATTCGCGATGATCAGGATGCGATGTTTCACGTGATCGAAGGCCAGCACGGTATCGAACAGCAGGAATCCGGCGTCGTCTTCGGTTTCGGGATCCGCCGTGTCGTTCGTCCTCCACGGCGCCTTCGACCAGGCATCCAGCAACGCCGGCTCGAAGACCGGCGAGGCGTCGTAACCGATGAACCCGACGGCGCCTCCTGTGAAGCGTGGAAGGCCGGGTACGAACGGTGACTGGAATTCCGCCATCAGCCGGCGCAAGGCGGACACGAAGGGCTCGTCGCTCTCGCTCGTCACCCCCGATTGGTCCACGATCGTGCGTCCGCCCCGCTGGCGCAGCACCAGGAACGGATCCTTGCCGAGGAAGGAATACCGGGCCACGCGCTCTCCGCCTTCCACGCTCTCGAAGAGGAAGGCATAGTCCGAGTGCTCCGCGATCTTCAGGAACGCCGACACCGGCGTGAGGAGGTCGGCCATGATCTCCTTCACGACGGGCACGAACGTCCCGCGTCGCGCCAGATCCACGAATTCGTCGAAGGTTGTTTGCTTCACGCGTCGTGTCCCCTACCTGTCGTCGCGATGTGGTTCTCGCCGGTTGCCGCGGCGGCGGCCGCCCCGAAGAGGCCCGCCGGCGGGCGGTAGCCCGTCCACAGCTCGAACTGGCGCTCCGCCTGCGCGACGAGCATCTCGATCCCGCCGATCGTCAAGCAGCCCTCCTTGCGTGCGCGTTCCAGCAGCGGGGTGCGCGGTGGAGCGTAGACCAGGTCGAACACGATTTCTCCGTCGAGGGGCACGCCTTCCATCGGGTCGGACTCCCCACCGGACGAAGTGGCGTTGACGAGGACGTCCCAGCTGCCGGATTTCGGAGGCCACGCACCCACGGCGCCGCCCGCGAGGGTCGCGACCTCGCGCGCTGCATGGGCCTGGCGTGCGCAGATCGTCACCGCAGCGCCCTGAGATTCCAGCGCCACCGCCACGGCTCGCGCCGCGCCGCCGGCGCCGAGAACCGTTGCGCGCGTGCCCTTGAGGGCCACGCGGCCGGCCAGCGGCGCCAGGAAACCGTCCACATCGGTGTTCGCGCCAATCCATCGGCCGTCCCGTACGACGAGCGTATTGACGGCGCCGACGCGCCGCGCCATGTCGTCGGCCTCATCGACCTTCGCCAACATGCCGACTTTGAACGGCGCCGTGATGCTCGCGCCGGCCATGCGCGTGTCCCGTGCGAACGTCGCGAAGTCGTCCACATCGCCGGCCTGCAGCGGAACGTAGACGGCGTTCAGCCCGAGGGCGCTGAAGCCCGCGTTGTGCATCACGGGCGACAGTGAATGTGCGATGGGATTGCCGACGACTCCGTAGAGCGTCGAGTCCGGCCTGATCCGCCGGAAACCAAACTCCCCGAGCAACCGCGCAGCCGGAATTTGTCCAGGCGCCACCCCGTCGCCCGCATACGTCCAGCGGTTGCCGAGGCGCGCGGCGAGGACCCGCGTAGGCAGGCCGGCCTGGCCCATCGCGATGAGCACGTGACCATTCATGCCATCGGGATCGACGAAGTCGCAGTGCGACGCGAGATCCATCAGCGGCAACATGTCGGTCAGGCGCCGGGCTTCGATCGCGATCTTCACGATTTCCGCTCCCGTCGATCGCATCGCCCGGGCGCGATCGAGGAGGTCAGACGGCGGCTCGCCAAATGCGTGGAGCGACAAGACGATGCCGCGTCCTCGGCGGCGTCGTGTGATCGCCGGCACGAACTGGGCCCGTGCCTCGACGTCCACGAACTCCGCGCCCGCGTTCTGCGCGTCCGACAGCAGGCGCTCGCGCTCCTCCTCGGACCCGCGGAAATGTCCCCCTTCCCAGGATGCCCGGCAGGTGACGAGGACCGGACGCCGCCGGCCCTCGATCGCCGCGATCGCATCGGGGCGATCCACGGTGTCGAGGCGCACTTCGACCATGTCGGCGAAGGCGGCCGCGTCCCGCGCGCGGCGAAGCTCCTCCATCGTTCGGCCCGTGACGGTGGCGCACAGCAGTGGGTTACGCATGCTCCTAAACGAGAAAAGCCTCCTCAGCCGGGGCTGAGGAGGCTTTTCGGATTTCCCTGTCCTGCTCGGTGCAGGCTAGCGGATCGCCCCCTCAGCGCGCGCATGCCACCACCAATAGGACAAAAACGTCCCACGGCGGAAGCGATACGACTGACCGGGAAGCGACAGCGTCAAAACGTTCGTGACAATACCAGACGGGTGGCACGGTGTCAATTTCGGACCGCGATTCACACCCAGCCGTAGGGCTTTCTCCTTGACCGGCAAGCAGTTAGCGCTTATAACTGGATCATGCGGCCATGTCTCTGCCGCTCGCATCAGATCCCACGGACCATGAACATTCGAACTGCCGCTGCGGCGATCGCGCTGGCCGTCCTCTGCTGGATTCCCCTGCCGGCGGCGACGGCCCTGATGCCTGTCAACGAGATCAAGGTCGGCATGGTTGGCGTCGGCCGGACGGTCTTCGAAGGGGCGGACCTCCAGGAATTCAAGGCCCATATTCTTGGCGTGCTGCACAACGTGCAAGGTCCGCATCGCGATCTGATTCTTGCGCGCCTCGAAGGGGGGCCGCTCGCGAAAACAGGCGTCGCCGCCGCCGGAATGAGCGGCAGTCCGGTCTACATCGACGGGCGGCTGATCGGCGCGGTGTCGTACTCGATCGGGGCCTTTCCCACCGAAGCAATCGCGGGCATCACGCCGATTGCCGAGATGATGGACGCGACGCAGATGAGGCGCCGCGCGCCCACCGCGCAGGCCCGTATCGAGCTGCCGATCACGCGCGAGGGCTTGACCGCGGCGTTGAGCGCCACGTATGCGCGGCTGGCGCCGTTCGCGAACCGTCCGGCGGACATTCAGGTGCTGGGGATGCCGGCGGCCGCCGGCGCGCAGCTCGGCACGATGCTCCGGCCGATTTCCACGCCGCTCGTGATGAGCGGGTTCGAGCCTGGTGCGGCCGACATGCTGGCCTCCGCGTTCGGCGCGGCCGGGTTCACGCCGGTGATAGGCGGGGCAATCGGAGGTCAGGGAGGTGCCGAGGTCAAGGGCCTGACCGGCCCGCTCCGGGAAGGCGACGCGGTCGGGGTATCGCTCGTCGGGGGCGACCTCGAAATGGGCGCGACCGGCACGATTACGCACATCGATGGCGACCGTGTCTACGCCTTCGGCCACCCGTTCTTCAACCTCGGACCCTCGCAGTTCCCGATGACGCGCGCGTACGTGTACGCGATACTGCCGAGCCTGATGTCGTCGTTCAAGATTTCGGCGATGGGGGACATCATCGGCACGATGCAGCAGGATCGCGCGACCGCGATCGCCGGCACGCTCGGGAAGGGGCCGGCCGTGATCCCCATGTCCGTCAAGCTGCAGTCCACGCGGGAGGATGGCAGCACGACGACGCGCGCCTTCACTTTCCAGGTCGCCAGCGATCAGGTGTTCACGCCGCTCCTCACGTATGTGGCGCTCGCGAACACGCTCAGTGCCTACGAGCGGCAGTTCGGCGCCGCGACGTTCTCCGTCAAGAGCCGCGCCCAGATCAAGGGCCACGGCGACCTGACCCTGGAAGATGTCTTCACCGGCGACAGCGCGACGCTGGGCGCGGCGACCGCGGTGGCCGGTCCGATCACGCTGCTGCTCGGAAACGACCGCGAGCCGATCACGCTGAGCGGCCTCGACATCTCGATTGACGCCGCCGAGTCCTCCCGCACGATGACGATCGAGCGCGTCTGGCTGGACGAGGTACGGCCGCGCGCGGGACGTACCGTGCCCCTCAAAGTGTTGACGCGCAGCTACCGTGGCGACGAGAAACTTTCGACCGTGGCCATCGACATCCCGGCGAACGTGTCCGGCGCGCTGTCGCTCCTCGTCACCGACGGACGGCAGCTGAACGCGACCGAGCAGCGGGAACTCCGCCGGTCGCTCCAGCCCCAGAGCGTGGCGCGGATGATCCGCGTCCTCAATGACACGCGCCGCAACAACCGCATCTACATCCGTCTCCTCAACGGGAGGCCGGGCGCGGTCGTCAACGGCGAGGCGCTCCCGGCCTTGCCGCCTTCGGTGCTCTCCGTGCTCGAGACCGAAGGCAACGGGGGCAGCTACACGCCGATCCGCAGCGCCGCGGTGGGCGAATGGGAACTGGCGATGGATTCCGCGGTGACCGGCTCCCGGCTGCTCGCGATCGAGGTCGAACCTCGCGCCGCGCGCCGCTGACCTCGTAGCACGCCTTTCTGCTAACGTTTCATACCCATGCTCAGAACCTCCCGCAGCAGCCGACCCGTGCGCCGGCGTTTCGATATCCGTCTGCGGGTCGCCCGCGGCGTCGCACCTGGCGCCGCGGTGCTCGCGCTGTGCGCGGGCCTCGCCGCCGCCACGCCGACGTTCTGGACCGTGTCCACGCAGTCCGACTTCCTGAAAGGGGACGTCGAGGACCTGTCCATCGACAGCGACGGGCGCATGTTTCCCGGTCCCTCCGCGTCGCTCGTCGCGGAAACCGCGGCGCCATTCCTGTGGACGGTCGTCGCCGGAGCGGACGGCACGCTGTGGGCCGGCAGCGGCAACGAAGGCCAGGTCCTGAAAGTCGCCAAGGACGGCAAGCAGTCCGTCTTCTTCGATGCGCAGGAGCTTGAAGTCCACGCGCTGGCCCCGGCGCCCAACGGCGGTTTGTACGTGGGCACGTCGCCCGACGGGCGGATCTACCAGGTCGCCGCCGACGGCACGTCGAAGACATTCTTCGATCCGGAAGACAAGTACATCTGGGCGCTCGCGGTTGACCGGTCCGGAAACGTGTTTGCCGCGACGGGCGACAAGGGCCTGATCTACAAGATCGCGCCGGACGGCACGGGCGCGCGGTTCTACAAGACGAACGCCGGCAACGTCGTCTCGCTGGCCTTCATGAAAAGCGGAGAGCTCATCGCGGGCACGGAATCGCCGGGGCGCGTGTTCCGCATCGACACCGCCGCAAAGGCGTTCGTGCTCCTCGACTCCCCTTTCCGCGAGATCCACGCCGTGCGACTCGCAGACGACGGGACCATCTACGCGGTCGCGGTCAACGGCACACAGGGAGGCGAAAGCCGCGCAACCGATCCACCGGTGAGCGAGCCTTCGCGCGCGCCGGTCCCGTCGGTGTCAACAGAAATCACCGCAATCTCGGTCGTGGAGAGCCCCATCGGCTCGACCCCGGCGCCGCAGCCCGCGCGCGCCAGCCGGCGCGGTGGACGCGGCGCCATCTACCGCATCAAACCGGACGGTCTCTGGGACGCGATGTGGGACTCGGGCGACGATGCGCCGTACGACCTGGTGATCGAGCCCTCGGGCAGCTTGCTCGTCGGCACGGGCACGGAGGGAAAGATCTTCCGCGTGAGCGGCGACCCCGCGCGCGCGACGCTGCTGGCCCGCGCCAGCGCACGGCAGGTCACGGCCCTCCTTCGCGAGCCCTCCGGCCGCATCGTCGGCGCGGCGAGCAATCCCGGAAAACTGTTCGCGCTCTCCCCCGCGCCTGCGCGGCGGGGCACCTATGAATCGGACGTGCGCGATGCCGGCACCGTCGCGAGTTGGGGCGTCATCCGCTGGCGCGCCACGGCGGCGCCCGGAGAAGTGACGGTCTTTACTCGAAGCGGCAACACCGCCACGCCGGACGAAACGTGGAGCGCGTGGTCGAACGCGTATGCGAATGCCGGCGGCGAACAGATTCAAAGCCCCAACGCGCGCTACCTGCAATGGCGCGCCGTGCTGGCCGCCACTGGCGCCCAACCCCCGGTGCTGACGTCGGTCACGACCGCGTACCTTCCGCGCAACCTGCGTCCCGAGATTGCGTCCATCACCGTGCACCCGGCCGGCGCCGTGTTCCAGCGGCCATTTTCAACAGGCGAAATGGAGATCGCGGGCTTCGAGGACAACACCTCCGACGGCCGTGCGCAGGGGCAGCCTGCGTCGCCGGCGGGCGGACAGTCCGGATCGGCGCCCGCGCTCGGCCGCAGGATTTATCAGAAAGGGCTGCAGACCTTCGTTTGGAAGGCGGAGGATGACAACGACGATCGGCTGCGGTTCGATGTGATGTATCGGCGCGAGGGTGAGACGTCGTGGAAGACACTGCACCGAGCGCTGGCGGACCCGATCTTCGTGTGGGACACCACGTCGGTGCCCGACGGCACCTATTTCATCAAGGTGGCCGCGTCCGACGCGCCGTCGAATTCGCCCGGGGCGGCGCTCGTCGGCGAGCTCGAAAGCGCGAGCTTCGACGTTGACAACACCGCGCCGAAGATCGACGCGCAGCCAGCCTCGCGCGCGGGCGCCCGCACGACCATCGAGTTTGTCGTGCGCGACGATCAGTCCTCGGTCCAGCGCGTCGAGTACTCCCTCGACGCCAGCCGCTGGCGCCTCGTCTATCCGAAGGACGGCATCCCGGATTCCCGGCGTGAAGAGTTCGAAGTGACGCTCGATGAAACCGAGGGGGGCCGGAGCGTGATCATCAGGGCGACCGACGCGATGAACAACGTCGCCACGGCAGTGGCGGCCGTGCGGAAGTAACACCCCGAGCGACGGCGTCCCGAGCGCGCGCTCCATCACGCGAGTCGAACGGCCTACGACTCGGCTTTGGCTCTCACCGTCGTGTGCGCAACGAGCCACACCAGGTTCACCGCAACCGGCGACCCGCCGAACTGCGCCGGTTCGAGCCGGCCGCGCGACAGTGCGTCAACGACGTCCATCACCACGCGCGAATCCTGACCCTTGTTGAGGAGCTCGAGACCTGACACGCGACCCTCGCGCGTCACGATGGCCGAGAGCGGCAGCACCAGGTCCCCTTCCCCTTCCATCCCCGAGCTTTCCAGCGTTGCGTAGACGATGCCGTTCTCCGGCACGCTGGGCACGCGGATGCGGCCGTCGAGACGGGCGGGATTCAGATCGGAACCAGACGGCGCAGCCATCACCGCGATGACGGCCGCCAGCGAGTCCTCCCGTTCGGGCGACGCGAAGTGCAGCATCGAGAGCACGGCGCCCGCGCACGCGATCGTCGCCGCCGTGGACGCCAGCCCGATCCACAGCAGGTGCATGTCGTCGAAAGCGCGCCCGGTACGGGCGGTCCAGGTTTCGTGCGCCTCGGCGCGCATGCGGCTGATGACGCCGGAGCGCAGGCCCGTCCAGTCATCCGATGGCGCGGGCGCAGCAGCGAGCCGCAGCGCCTCTCCCACAGCGTGCAGCTCGCGGAGGTCGCGATCGCAGGGCGGACAGTCGTGGAGATGCCCTTCAACCGAGATCAGGTCGCCGACCGGCAGCTCGCGATCGTAAAAGGCCTGGAGACGCCGCCGCACTGCCGCGCAGGTCAAGAGCGTCATACATGCCTCAATTGGGCGCGCAGCGCGTCACGCGCGCGCGCCAGCCGCGATTTCACCGTACCGACCGCCACACCGAGCGAGAAGCCGATTTCCTCGTAGCTCAAGCCGTCGAGCTCGCGCAGCACCAGCGCGGAACGCTGATCAAACGGGAGGCACTCGAGCGCGGTTCGAATCCGCTCGGCGAGCATCTTCTGTCCGAGGACCCGATCGGGAGATCCCCCATTGCCCGCGGCCGGAAGGTCGCCGTGATCGCGAATGTGCTCGTCGAGCGAGACCTGCTGGGCGCGGTGGCGCCGACGCCACCACCGCTGGCGATTCCGTGCCTGATTGACGACGATGCGGTAAATCCAGGTGCGAAGGGCCGACTGACCGCGGAAACTGTGGAGCGTGCGGAAGACACGGAGGAACACTTCCTGTGAGAGGTCCAGCGCCTCGTTGTGATCCGAGAGGAGGTTCAGGGAGAGCTGATATACCATGCGCTGGTGCTCGGCGACGAGCTCCGCGCAGGCATCCTCGTCCCTGGCGACACACCGCTGGATTAACGCCGCCTCGCGGCCGCCGACCTCAGTCCAGGTGATCGATGGAGCTGGCTTCACGGACAGTCCTTCTGCCATCTTACCACCCCGTTCCCGCGGGAATCCGCTGCCCTGCCTACGTTAGAACCCGGGCCCGTCCAAAGGTTCCACACGAACAGGGGTTCTGCCGGGTCCTGCAGCGTCCCGCCATGTTCGGCGACCGTATGAACCCGCGAGAACCGGCCGAGCCAGCTAATCTCGTGGAACCCTGTAGAACCCAGTAAAATACCCCCAAGTGAAACGTCTCATCCTCGCGGTTCTCGCGCTGGCGGTGGCCGCGGGCGTCTACGGATATGCGGCGGCCCTGCGAGAGCGCACGTTCCGGCAGCTCGTCGAGCGTGGCGACATCGCCCTCGCGAAAGACAACACGTTTGCCGCCATCGAGAGTTTCAGCGGCGCGATCGCGCTGAAAGACGACTCGATGCTCGGGTATCTGAAACGCGGCGAGGCGTATCGGCGCCGGCTGCAACTCGATTCGACGGGGCAGGACGCCCGGCAGCTGCGGAAGGTCGACCCGGCCGCTGACGCGGCGATGCGCGATCTCCGGCGGGCGGCCGAACTCGATCCCCTCGCGCCGCGCCCTCTCGAACTGCTCGGTGACGTCAACTACTCGCTGCGGCGGTACGATCGCGCGGCGGAACGATACCAGCGCTACGTCGAACTCGACGACCGCTCGCCGCGCGTGCTGTACAAGCTTGCACTGGCCCACTACAGCGCCCGCCGCCCTGGGCCAGCCATCGCGGCGCTCCACAAAGCGGTTGCCATCGATGACCGGCTCCCCGAGGCGCACTACCTTCTCGGACTGTGTTATCGCGACATGCAGAACCGCGAGAGCTCGCTGCGCGCGCTCGAAACGTCGGTCCGCCTGGCGCCCGCGATGGTCCACGCGCGCCAGGAACTGGCCGATCTGTATGGACGAATGGGACGCGCCGACGATCGCATCGGCCAGCTGGAGGCGCTCCTGGGCCTCGATCCCGGGGCGGCGCGCCACGTGGCGCTCGGCTTCGCGTATTCGCGGGACGGCCAGTTCGATCGCGCGGTGACCACGCTCGGACGCGCCGCCGAGCGCTACCCGGGTGATGGGTCCACGTATGTCGCTCTCGGGCGCGTCTGGTTGGAGAAGGCGCAGCCATTTTCCGATCGCGTGGATCTGAGCAAGGCGATCGGGGCCTTGCAGGCCGCCGTCGGGACAGACGGAAGCAGCGAAGCGCTGATGCTCTTCGGCCGCGCCCTGCTGCTGTCGGGGAACGTCGAGCTCGCGGAAACCGTGCTTCGACAGGCGGCGGACAAGCGGCCCGTTGACTCGCAGGCCTTCTATTTCCTCGCCGCCGCCGCCGAGCGCCGGGGGCACCACGAGGCGGCGCGGCGCGCACTGATCGATTACCACGCGTTGGAGGGAGACGATCCCGACGGCCGCCGCCGCGCGGCCTTCGCGACGCGCGTTGGGGATCTGTCGATGCAGGCGGGAAAGGCCGCGGGCGCCGTCACCTGGTACCAGCGCGCACTCAACGGCGGCGGCGCCGGCGCGCCCTTGCTCGCCAAGGCCGCCGAAGCGCAGCTGACAAACGGCTCCCCGGATGCCGCCCGCGCGCTCGTGGAGCAGGCGCTCGACAAAGACCCCGCGAACCGCGAAGCCCGGGCGCTGATGAGACGGTTGCTTCCTGAAAGACCTTAGGTTGGACCGGGTTCTACGCTTCGAAATCAGCGGACCATTTTAGGATCGACCCGATCGCGTAAGCCGTCGCCGAGGAAGTTGAACCCGAGGACCAGCGTGGCGATGGCGATGCCTGGGAAGATCGTCAGGTGCGGCGCGTCGAACAGATGCGCGCGGCCGGCGTCGAGCATGGTCCCCCAGCTCGGGGTCGGCGGCTGAACGCCCAGTCCGAGGAAGCTCAACGCCGCCACGGCGATGATGGCGCCCGCCATGCCGAGCGTCGCCTGCACGACGACGGCTGGAATTGCCGTGGGCAGGATGTGGCGCAGCACAATGCGCGCGGGGCCCGCGCCGCACGCGCGGGCGGCCTGCACGAACTCGAACTCGCGCGCCCGCAGCGCCTGCCCACGCACCAGCCGCGCATACCCGACCCAGCCGATCACCGACAGCGCCAGGACCACGTTGACGAGGTTGGGCCCGAGGACGGCCACGAGCGCGATGGCGAGCAGAATTCCTGGGAACGCCATCAGCACGTCGATAATCCGGCTGATCAGGTCGTCCACCCGGCCTCCGAAATAGCCCGCGATCGAGCCGAACAGCGTCCCCACCACCGAAGACACCGACACGACCGCGATGCCCACCATGAGCGAGATGCGCGCCCCCTGAAGCAACCGGGCGAGGATATCGCGGCCCAGTTCGTCCAGCCCGAGCGGATGCGCGAGGCTCGGCGCCTCCAGGCGCCGGACCAGTTCCTGCGCCGACGCGTCGTACGGGCAGAGAAACGGTCCCGCAACGGCCGCGAAGACGGCGAGCACCACGATCACGAAGCCGGCACGAACCATCAATCGAACCGTATCCGCGGATCGAGGAAGCCGTAGGTGAGATCGGTGAGGAGGTTCATCGTGACGTACGTGATCGAGATGAACAGGATGCAGCCCTGCACGAGCGGATAATCGCGGAAGTTGATCGCCTGGATCAGCAGCCGGCCAATCCCCGGCCAGGCAAAGATCGTTTCCGTGATGATGGTGCCGGTGAGCACCGCGCCAAATTGCAGGCCGATAATCGTCACGATCGGGATGAGGCTGTTGCGGAACGCATGGCGAAGGACCGCGCGGGTGGCGGACAGGCCGCGGGCGCGTGCGGCCAGCACGTACAGTTCGCGGAGTTCCTCGAGCACGCTCGCGCGCGTCATGCGCGCGAGGATCGCCGAGAGCGCCGCGCCGAGTGTGACGGCCGGCAGGATGAGGTGCGAAAGGCCTCCGATGCCCGAGACGGGCAGCCAGCCGAGGCGCACGGCGAAGAGGATCGCGAGCAGCGGCCCCAGCCAGAAATTCGGCATCGAGATTCCCACGAGCGCGATCGTCATCGCGGCATGATCGACGGCGGTGCCCCGGAAGACCGCGGCCAGAATGCCGAGCGGGATCGCGAACAGAATGGCCACGAGCATCGCGGCCAGCGCCAGCGTGGCGGTGTTGGGAAACTTCTCGCGGATCTGCGCGGTGACCGGTACGTTGTACCGAAACGATGTACCGAGATCACCGTGCGCGATGCCGGACAGAAACGATCGGTATTGCGTCAGCAGCGGGCGATCGAGCCCGAGCGAGTGCCGGAGCTTCAGTACTTCCTCCTGGGACGCTCCGTCGCCGAGCATGGCTTGCGCGGGGTCGCCGGGGACGAGGTGAATCAGGGCAAACACAAGCGTCGCCACCCCGAGAAGCACCGGGATCGTCAGCAAAAGGCGGCGGATCAGATAACGGATCATGTTGACTCTGGCTTCCAGCTTCCAGCGTGCACTATATCTAACTACGGGATGGACCATCCAACCCGAGCCGGCGCATCATTTTCGCGAGTCCCTGCCGGCTGACGCCGAGCGCCTGTGCGGCGCGGGCGCGCTGGCCGTTGGCGGTCGCGAGCGCAGCCTTGATGAACCGCCGCTCGAACTCCTCGCGGGCGGCTTCAAACGTGCCCCCTTGCGGAGCGCCCGCCTGTGCCACGTGCCGGGGTACCGCGGAGGGTCCGACGCGGCCGCGGCATGGCGAGTGAACGGCCATCCACGCGATCACGTTCTGGAGTTCGCGGACGTTGCCCGGCCAATCGTGGCGGGCCAGGGCGGCAACCGCCTCGGGCGCGAGAGTGGCGCGCGATCCGACGCGGGCGGCGGCGTCGGTCCAGAACCGCGCCGCCAGTGCGGTCACGTCGCTCGATCGATCGCGAAGCGGAGGCACCTCGATCCGGACGACATCGAGCCGGAACCGGAGATCGTCACGAAACCGGCCGGCGGCCGCCTCCTGGTCAAGGCGACGGTTTGTGGCGGCGACAATCCGGACGTCCACACGCCGCGACACGTTCTCGCCGACGCGCCGGACCTCCCCGTCCTGTAGCACGCGCAGCAGCTTGGCCTGGGCACGCGCCGACAGCTCGCCGATCTCGTCGAGAAACAACGTGCCTCCGTCCGCCTCTTCGAACAGACCCGGCCGCTCTCCCACCGCGCCCGTGAACGCGCCACGGGCGTGACCAAAGAGTTCCGCTTCGACGAGCTCATCCGACAATGCGGCACAGTTGAGCGCACAAAACCGCCGATCGCGGCGCGACCCCATGCGGTGAATTGCGCGCGCCACGAGCTCCTTTCCGCTGCCGCTCTCGCCCTGGATGAGGACGGGGAACGGCGCGCGGGCCGCACGGGCAATCGCGTCGCGCATCGCGCGCGCGGGCTGGCTGTCGCCAAGAATCTCCGCGCATGCCCCGCCGGAGCTGTCGGGTGCGGCACGATCGAGCATGGCCCGGACGCTGGCCGCCAAGGCGAGAGCGCCGACACGAAGCAACGATGTCGCCCGCGCCTGCTCGAGGAGGGTGCCCGCGGTCCAGCGGGCCGCGACGGCCCCGATGACGTCGCCGCTGTACCTCAGTGGCTCGGCCGCCTGGCCGGGTTCGACGGACGGATCCATCGCCACACTGACCCCGCCCCCCACGGCCCTCCACGCAACGTGCGGGTCGCCGTGCCACGGTCGTCCGCACACGGCGAGCACTCGCCGCTCCGGTGTGGCGGCAAGGACCAGAATGGTCGCGGCGCGCAGGCGCGACTGAAGCTCGGCGCTGATGCGCTCGATGGCCGCGCGATCGTCCGCCGCGGCATGACCGAGCTCGAGGAATGTTTCGAGATCGGCGACCGGATTGGCCGCGGCCGCTATCGACGGTCGCGCGAGGCTTCGCGCGCCGCTGGTCAACACGAAGGCTTTCGTCTGCGAATCGAGCTCGGCTCCGTCAACGCGGGCGACGACGGCTCGGGCGAAGCCGCGCAGCAATCCGGGAAATCCGCGGCCCGCCGCGCTCCGCAACGAGAGACGACGGGCATCGTGACACGGCGCCGCGGCGTGAATATCCGCCCACGTCAGTCGAAGGCGAACCGCGGCCAGTGGCAGGTGGGCCGCCGCGGCTGCGCGAAGTCCGTCGTGAATGTGGGATGCCGCAGAGGGAATGTCCCCCGCCGATGCCACCGCCGCCGCCAGCACTCGATACGCAGAGGCGAGCGTCCGCGGATCCTGTACCGTCGTCGCCATCTCCACTGCTGAACGCGCCGTGCGCACCGCGGCTGGGACAAGCCCTTCGGCCAGGTGAACGCGCGCGCGGGTATACAGGAGTCGTGCGGCGTCTGCTGACGGCGGGAGGCGGTCACCGCCGACACGCAGCGCCGCGGCGGCTTCGTCGAGCCGGCCCAGCCAGTAGAGACACCGCCCGAGCGCAGCAGCCGCCGGGGTCGTCAGCGCCCGATCGCCGGCCTCCTGCGCGGCAAGCATCGCCGTTCGCAGCGCCGCCTCTCCTTCCGCCATCCTCCCTTCGTCCGTCCAGGCGATCCCGAGGCCGATCGTCGCCATCAAGACGGACGGTCCAGACGGGTAACCCGTGCGCGCCTGCTCGAACGCCTCGACCGCGTCGCCCACGCGGCCTCGATCGAGCGCGAGCCACCCGAGCAGCAGGGCACGTCGAGCCGCCTCTTCGTGCAGGCCTCGTCCGAGCAGCACGCGCGCTGCCCGCGATAGCAACCGCTGAGCCGCGGCGTGACGGCCACGCCTCGCGAGCGCTTCGCCGCGCTCGCAGGACCTCCCCGACACGCCGGCCACCGGGCGGGCGGGCCCGGGTCTCGAGGGCGGCGCCAGGGACGCACCGGCGTCGTACGGCTGCGGCGCCTCGTGCACGGCCATGCTGCACATGGGCGCTGGCTCGAACGCGCCTGCGCCGAGCGATGCGAGGCATCGGCCCGGATGCCCGTCCGCCGCCCGAGCCGCCGCGAACACCTCCTCAGGCCGCGGCCCTTGTTCGGGATCGAGAAACACCATTCCGCTCATCGCTGTCACCCCCATCGGATCGATACGCATCAGACGCTCTCCCGTCGCGGCCGGCGGCCGCCGGAACGCCAGCAGCACATGACGCCGCGGGCTTTCGAGGCCGAGCCTGCCGAGGAGCCGAACCACACACGCACTCCACGTGGAGTCCTCGTCGGCGATCACGCACAGGTGACGGCCCGCCAGGCACTCGATCAGCCACGGATACACCGCGATCGTGGCCGGCGATACCGGAACGTACCCTCGTAACCTCGCGGCGCGCGCTGCGCTCACGCGAAGCGTCCGCAAGCCCGACTGCAGATCGCCTTCGATCGAAATCGCGCAGGCGCCCGCGGGACCCGGCGCGTCCAGCGCTTCGGAGATCGCGTCGAACACTCCCCGCCGTTGAAGAACGACGCCCACGGGCCGGATGCGCACCGGCGGTCCGCTCTCGACCGACCTGAGCACGAAGTCGGCGAGCGGCCGTTCGAGCGCCAGGCCGTGCGCCCCCAGGAATCGGACGGCGTGCGCCAGCAACCGCTCGGCGCCCTCCCCGCCCGCGCGCACCGCGCCGTGGCTGGCGTACGCTTCGAAGCATCGCTCCCTGTCAACGGCGCCGTAGTCGATCAACGGATTGATGAGCGGGTGACGAAGGTTCGCGAGCGCCGAGCAGCGTGTGTCCCACTCCATCTGCTCGCGCCTCGACCCCCGCGGCGAGCACACGCAGCCGAACGGGCGCGCCGGTCGCGAGGTCGTTCCAGGCGTCGCCGGACCGAATGAAACGCTCGGCGAGAATGCGAGGCATCGCCCGATGCGTTGCAAGGGCGCCACCCGGAGCACACGCGTGGTTTCTCGGGGGGAATTCGAGTGAGGCGCGCGCGGGGGGTGCAGAAACTTCGTATACAATTGGGCGTTCAATGGTGCGTTTTCTCACCGCAGGCGAATCTCACGGCCGCACGCTCGTCGTCATTCTCGAAGGCATTCCTGCCGGGCTCTCGATTGATGTGGACGCCATTACCGCGGACTTGCGCCGCCGGCAGGGCGGGTACGGCCGCGGACGCCGCATGGCGATTGAATCCGACCGCGCGGACATTCTGTCTGGCGTCCGTGCAGGCGAAACGATCGGCGGGCCCATCGCGATGTCGATCGACAACCGCGACTGGGTGAACTGGCAGCACACGATGCGCACGACTCCCGAACCGCCGGAGGATGCCGGAGGCGCGAGGCGCGCTCCGGTCACTCGGCCGCGGCCCGGCCACGCCGATCTTGCCGGCGTGGCGAAATACGGCCGCGTGGACGTGCGCGACATCCTGGAACGTGCGAGCGCGCGCGAAACCGCCGCGCGGGTGGCGGCCGGTGCGGTGGCCCGCCAGTTGCTGCTCGCGACGGGAATCCGCGTCACCAGTCACGTCTTCTCGATCGGCCAGGCCCGTTTGCCCGACGGCACCGCGGTCACGTTCGAAACCGCGGACGCGCTTGCGGCGGAGGCGCCGCTGCGATGCGTCGATGCCGCTGTCGAACTCCGGATGATCGACGAGATCGACCGGGCCCGGGAGGCCGGCGATACGAAGGGCGGAGCGTTCGAGGTCATCGCGACCGGTGTGCCGGTGGGCCTTGGCAGCTACGTGCAGTGGGATCGCAAGCTTGACGGCCGCCTGGCGCAGGCCATGATGTCGATTCCCGCAATCAAGGCTGTCGGAATCGGCCTCGGGCCGGAAGCCGCGGCCCGTCCGGGGTCGCGTGTGCACGACGAAATCGTGCCCGACCCGGGTGGGTCGCATCCAACGGGCGTCTCGCGTCCCACCAACAACGCCGGAGGCCTCGAAGGCGGTGTCACCAATGGCGAGGACCTTCGCGTCTCGGCGTGGATGAAGCCGATCTCCACGCTGATGAAGCCTCTCCGCTCGGTGGACCTGACGACCATGGGTGAGGCGGCCGCCGCCATCGAACGCAGCGATGTGTGTGCCGTCCCCGCCGCCGCGGTCGTCGGCGAAGCCATGGTGGCGCTCGTGCTGGCCGATGCGCTGCTCGAAAAATTCGGCGGCGATTCGGTCGTAGAACTTCAGCGGGCGATGCACGCATGGACGACGACCGTGCGCCAGCAGTTCGCGGCAAAGCCAGGCTGACGGTCGAAGGCTGCAGCAGCGGCCGCGCGCATATCCTATGATTCGGCCCATTCTGCGGTACGGACAGGCCCCATTGCACCAACCGGCATCGGACGTCGCAGCCGTGGACGAGGTCGTCCAGCGGCTCGTGGACGATCTGATCGAAACGATGTACGCCGCGCCAGGCGTGGGGCTTGCCGCCACGCAGATCGGCGTGCCGCTGCGCGTCTTCGTCGTTGACGCGTCGCTCGGCCGCCGCGCTCAGGACCTGATTGTGATGATGAACCCCGTGTTCGTGGAACGCGAGGGTATGCAGCTCGAAGACGAAGGCTGCCTGAGCGTGCCGGGGTTCAACGCCACCGTCGTGCGCCCCGCTCGCGCCGTGGTTCGCGGCCTCGATCGGACAGGCACCCAGTACACCGTCGAAGGACGAGACCTCCTGGCGCGGGCCTTTCAGCACGAGATGGATCATCTCGACGGCACGGTGTTCATCGATCGCCTGAGGGGCATAAAGAAGGACCTCATCGTCCGGCGAATCCAGAAGCTGAAGCGCGCGGGTCGATGGTAGACGGCCGGCCGCTGAGGATCGTGTATTTCGGAACTCCGGCATTTGCGGTCCCGTCGTTGCGCGCGTTGCTGGAGTCGCATCATCCGGTCGTGGCCCTCGTTTCACAGCCGGATCGTCCCAAGGGTCGCGGACACCGGGTGACCGTCACGTTGACGAAAGAGCTTGCCGTCGCCTCGGGCGTTCCAGTCCTGCAACCGACAAAGCTGCGCGACGAGGCGTTTCTTGCCCAGGTGGCTGCCCTCGAACCCGATCTCGGCATCGTGGCGGCGTACGGGCGCATCCTGCCGGAGGCGCTGCTGCACGTGCCGAGCCTCGGCATGATCAACGTGCACGCCTCGCTCCTGCCGGCGTATCGCGGCGCCGCGCCGGTCCATCGCGCGGTGATCGCGGGCGACGGAATGACGGGCGTCACGATCATGCGTGTTGTCGCCGAGCTCGATGCCGGGCCCATGCTGTCGTCGGTGACGCGGCCGATAGGGCCCGACGAGACGAGCAGCGAGGTCGAGCGTGGCCTCGCGGATGCTGGCGCCCGCCTGCTGCTCGAGGTCGTCGATGAGATGGCGCGCGGTCCGGTTGTCGAAATGCCGCAAGACGATGCGGCCGCGACCTACGCGCCAAGGCTCCTGAAAACCGAGAGCCCGATTGACTGGTCGCTGCCGGCCCGCACGATTCATAACCGCGTCCGCGGACTCCAGCCGTGGCCCCTCGCGTCCACGACGATCGACGGTGTCCGGTGCCTGATCCGTCGCACAGCCGTCCCTGCGCGCGAAAACGCGCCAGCCGCGTTTTTCGCTCCTGGCTGTATCGTGGAAGCCGTGGGCGAGGTGCTCGCCGTCGCTGCAGGCGATGGGGAGGCGCTTCGCGTGCTCGAGATTCAGCCGGAAGGCCGCCGCAGCATGACCGCTCGCGAGTTTCTGAGCGGGAGACGAGTCGTGCCGGGCATGTCACTCGGACCAGCATGATTGCGCCCGCTCGTCTTGCGGCGTACGAGGTGCTGCGGGCGGTCAACGACGGGCGTTCCGACCTGCCAGCCGCCCTGGCGCTGGTTCGGCCGGGCCTGCCCGACGAGCGCGATCGGGCGCTTGCAGGAGAGATCGCCACGGGCACACTGCGCTGGCAGGGTGCCTTCGATGCCGTCATCGCCGCCTTTGCGAAGCGTCCCGCCCCCAGGCTCGACGCCGAGGTCCTCGACGTTCTGCGGATGACCGCCTTTCAACTCCTTCACCTGGATCGCATCCCCGCGTCGGCGGCCGTCAACGACGCCGTCAATCTCGTCCGGAAGGTGGGCAAGAAAAGCGCGTCGGGCCTGGTGAACGCCGTCCTCCGCCGCATCAGCCGCGAACGCGGCCACCTCCCGCTTCCGCCGCGCCCTCCGGCTGAAAAGCGTACGGAGGCGCTGGCCTACCTCTCCACGACGCTCTCGCATCCCGAATGGCTGGTTGCTCGCTGGCTGGATCGGTACGGGTTCGAGGCGGCCGAGGCGTGGGCGGTGTTCGACAACAGCGCCGCCTCCCTGATGCTCCGCGCGAATACGCTCCGCATCTCGCGCGACGGGCTCGCGGAACAGCTCGCTGCGCACGGCGTGGAAACAGAACCGGCCCGGTTCGCGCGCAACGGCCTCGCCGTCCGGAGCGGCAATCCGCTCCTGACGCCGCTGGCTCACGAGGGACTCTTCGCCGTTCAGGACGAGTCGTCGCAGCTGGTCGCGGAACTCACGGGCGCCTCGTCCGGCGAGCGAATTCTGGATGCCTGCGCGTCTCCTGGCGGCAAGACCACGGCGATGGCGGCGGCCATGGAGGACCACGGCCTGATCGTCGCGACAGACCTTCGCGGGAGAAGAGTGGACCTTCTCCGGCGGACGGTCGAAGCGGCGTCGGCGCGATGCGTGCGGGTCGTGCGTGCGGACGTAGCGGGCGTCCTTCCCTTCGTCGAGGCGTTCGACTGCGTGCTCCTCGACGCGCCGTGCTCGGGTCTGGGGACCCTGCGCCGGGATCCGGAGATTAAGTGGCGCCGATCGCCGGATGAGCTCGAGCGCCTGTCGGCGACGCAAGCGGCGATGCTCGGGGGGGCCGCCGGCGTGCTCCGGCCCGGAGGGCGGCTCGTGTACGCGACCTGTTCGAGCGAGCCGGACGAGAACGAGGCGGTGGTCGCGCGTTTTCTCGATGAACATCGCGACTTCACCTCGGCGCCAGATCGGATTCCCCCTGCACTCGCCCGGTTCATGACAGCAGACGGGTACTTCCGGACCTTGCCGTTCCGCGACCAGCTCGAGTCGTTCTTTGCCGCCATGCTGGTGAAAACTAAGGACTTGCGCTAAAATTTCTGGTTCATGGCTTTGAAGACTCGGGTGTGGGGCGCGGGCAAGTTGCTGCTCGTTGGCGGCGCCCTGCTCCTCACGTACGTTCTCTTCGCAGCGGCCGCCATGCGGGTGGCGCTGAAGACGCGCGAAGTGGGGGTGCCCGCGCTTGCCGGAAAAACGGTGAACGACGCGACGATCCTGCTGTCTGAATCCGGGCTCAATCTGAAGGTCGAGGAAGGCCGCCGGATCGAAATTAAACGGGCCGGATCCATGTTCAATTCTATCATCAAGAGGCTCCGCATTTGCGCGTCCCGGTTCTGTTCGATCACGAATACTTTTTCATGCGCTTCCATGAATGCCTGCACTTCCGTG
>JANNHC010000459.1:0-2493 GCA_031404215.1 Acidobacteriota bacterium | reverse complement strand
GCCGGCGGCGGCCAGCGCGGTGGCGTGCAGGTCCATCTGGATGACTGGCTGGGCATACACCTTGCCCGCAGGCACCTGACCCTTCCACTGCATCAGGAAGGGGACACGCACGCCGCCCTCCCACGTCGAGGACTTGTGCCCGCGCAGCGGGCCGTTGTTCGAGGCGTTGACCGGGGGACCGCCGTTGTCGCTCACGAAGAAGATCAGCGTCTGCTCTTCGATCTCGAGGTCCCGCAGCTTCTGAATCAGAGCCCCGACGGCGTCATCCATCGCCGACATCATCGCGGCGTAGCTGCGGCGGCGTTCGTTGGCGATGTCTTTGTAGCGATCGAGGTAGGTGGGCGTGGCGTGCATCGGGGCGTGGACGGCGTTGAATGCCAGATAGAGAAACCACGGGGCTGTGCCTGGTGCACTCCGGTCGATGAATCCGAGCGCCTCACGCCGGAAGGCGTCGGTCAGATAGGCCGGTTCGTCCACCGGTTCGGTGCCGCGCAGGATCGGATTGGCCTTGTCGCCACGCGAATCCAGGTACGAGTGCGCGCCGCCGAGAAACCCGAAGTACTCGTCGAAGCCACGCTTCATCGGGTGACGTTCAGGCCGGAATCCCAGATGCCACTTGCCGACCATAGCGGTCCGGTAGCCGGCGGCCTTGAGCCGGTCGGCCAGCGTCTTTTCCGTGAGCGGCAATCCGAACGCGGCGGGAGCGGATTCCGGCGGGCCGGAGTTGAACTCGTGCCCGTAACGCTGCTGGTATCGTCCCGTCAACAGCGCCGCGCGCGTTGGACTGCAATAGGGGCCGGTGACGTAGCCGCTGCTGAACCGCACGCCGTTGCGGGCCAAGGCGTCGAGATGGGGAGTGCGGATGTCGGGCGCCCCGTGCACCCCGATGTCGGCGTATCCCATGTCGTCGCCGACAATCAGGAGGATGTTCGGTTTCCGATCCGCTCCGGCGAGCGGGGCCGTCGTGACCGTCCCGGTCGCCATGCCCGTCCCGGTTGCGATGAGTACCCAGACGGCGATAACAAAGTCGCGGCGTCTTATGTGGAGGGGTTTCATAGGGGCACTATACGGCAGCCTCTACAAGGGTTCAACGGGTAGAGCGGTGACGATCGGCCGGTAGACTCGAAGATCACGGGCTGGAGCCAGGGTTGTGTTTGATTGGAGCGCGGTCGCGTTCCCTGAGGAGCGGTGATGGCACATGCGGCGCGTCGATTTGCTGCGATAGGATTCACGGGCCTGCTGGTATGGGCCGGCACGCGGAGTCTTCCCCCGCGAGCGCAAACGTTACCCGCAACGACCGCGCGGCCCCAGGCGGGCACGACGCAACTCCCCAGGCTCGCCGGCGCACAGCCACCGAACGTCATCTTCGTGCTCGTCGACGATTTGCGTTTCGATGCGATGGGATTCATGAAGCGTTCCTGGGTCGAAACGCCGAATCTCGACGCGCTGGCGCAGAGCGGGGTGCACTTCCGTAACGCCTTCGTCACGACCGCTCTGTGCTCGCCGAGCCGGGCCTCCATCCTGACCGGGCAGTACGCGCACCGCCATCGGGTCGTCGACAACAACAACCCGGTGCCGCCCGGTACCCTCTTCTTTCCGCAGTACCTGCAGCAGGCCGGGTACGACACGGCGTTTGTCGGCAAGTGGCACATGGGTGGCGAGAGCGATGCGCCGCAGCCCGGATTCGACCGCTGGGTCAGCTTCCGCGGCCAGGGCACATACCTGCCGAGCCGCAACGGGCTGAACGTGGACGGGCGCCCGGTCCCGCAGAAGGGCTACATCACCGACGAACTGACGGACTACGCAGTGGACTGGCTGAACGCCCGCACCTCCAGCCGTCCATTCTTTCTCTATCTCTCCCACAAGGCGGTGCACTCCGACTTCGTACCGGCGGATCGGCACAAGGGCCGCTATCGAGACAAACCGTTCGTCGCGCCCAGGACGATGGCCGATACGCCGGAGAACTATGAGGGCAAGCCGATGTGGGTCCGCAACCAGCGCAACAGCTGGCACGGCGTCGACTTTCCCTACCACAGCGATCTCGACATCGCGGAGTATTACCGCCGGTACGCCGAGACGCTGCTCTCGGTCGTCGAGAGCGTCGGACGTATCATCGGCCTGCTCCGGGAGCGCAAGCTGCTCGAGTCGACGATCGTCATTTTCATGGGAGACAACGGCTTCGCCTTCGGCGAGCACGGGCTGATCGACAAGCGGACCGCCTACGAGGAGTCGATGCGGGTGCCGCTGCTGATGGCGGGCGGGGGACTCCCGGCCGGGGCATCGGTCGACCAGGTGGTGGCCAACATCGACATCGCGCCGTCGATTCTCGAAGCCGCGGGGCTTGCGCCTCCGGTGATGGATGGACGCAGCTTCCTTCCGCTGGCGCGCGGCGAGCGCATCCCGTGGCGTGACACCTTGCTCTACGAGTACTACTGGGAGCGTAACTTTCCGCAGACTCCGGCGATGCACGCCCTGCGCGGCGCACGCTACAAG
>JANNHC010000458.1:0-1572 GCA_031404215.1 Acidobacteriota bacterium | reverse complement strand
CTGATCGGCGTCCGGTTCCGGGATGAGGGTGGTGTGAAGAGCTGGTGGAAGATTGATGGCCGGCTTGCCAGGAACCCGGGTGAGGTGATGCTCGGCCACGACGCAGCGCTGACACTGCGTAGGAAAACGGGTGACCGAATCACGCTGGGTGGAGAACCTCGAGAGGTCGTCGGCGTGATCGCACCGAACGGATCGCTCGACGATCAGGCGGTGCTGGTCGATCTCGGCGTGGCGCAGCAGGCGCTCGGGAAACCCGATGCGGTCACCCTGATCGAAGTCAGCGCACTGTGCGGGGGCTGTCCCATCGAAGACATGGTCAGCCAGATGGCCGCGGTGCTGCCGCACGCCCGCGTCGCACCTATCCGGCAGGCGGTCGCGGTGCGGGAGCGGGCGGTCCTGCAGTTCAGCCGCTTCGCGTACGCAGTCTCAGGCATCGTGCTGCTCGTGGGCACGGTCGTCGTCCTGACCACGATGATGGCGTCGGTGGCGGAGCGCACCCAGGAAATCGGCATTCTGCGCGCCGTCGGGTACCGGCGGACGCAGGTGGCGCGCATCATCTTGTTCGAAGCGCTCGCGGTAAATCTCGCGGGCGGCGTCGCGGGCTGGCTCATGGGCTTTGCCGCCTCGCGCGCGCTCGGCCCGGCCATGGCTCAGCTCACAACGCCTATTCCGCTCGATTTCACGCTCGGTGCGGCTGCGGTGCTGACGGCCCTGGTGCTCGGCGCAGCCGGCGGCACGTATCCGGCGGTTCGCGCCGCCCGGATGGATCCGGCGCACGCCCTTCGACATCTCTGACGCGACGGAGCTGACCATGTCTCTTGTGGAACTGCACAACGTGTCGAAGACATACCACCACTCCGTGGCGCCGGTCTGCGCGCTCGCGGACGCGACGCTGCAGATTGCGGAGCGGGAATTCGTCGCCCTGATGGGGCCGAGCGGGTCGGGCAAGAGCACCATCCTCAGTATTCTGGGCGCGATGAGCCCGCCGACGAGCGGACACGTCTCGGTGGACGGCCTGGACATCTACAGTCTGTCCGTCGAGCGCCTTGCCGACTTCCGGCGCGAGTACCTGGGTTTCGTGTTCCAACAGTTGTTCCTGGTCCCGTACCTGACGGCACTCGAAAACGTCATGCTGCCGCTCGCCGCGGCCGGGATTCCCAACCGACGCCAGCGCGAGATGGCGGTTGACGCGCTGACCCGCGTGGGCCTGGGCGACAAGCCGGCGCGGTTGCCGCGCGATCTGTCCGGCGGTGAACAGCAGCGTGTCGCGATCGCGCGGGCAATTGTGAACGCGCCGCCGCTGCTGCTCGCCGATGAACCGACCGGCTGCCTCGACAGCCGGAGCGGCCGCGAAATTATCGACGTGTTCCATCAGCTCCGCGATGCCGGACTCACGGTGTTTCTTGTCACGCACGACGCGGCGGTGGCCGGGCGAGCCGATCGCATCGTGCACGTGCAGGACGGTCGGGTACTCGACGGCGTGATCGCGACGGTTGAGTTGTCGGCCTGACGCCGTTCTGCGGTAGGGAAGGCGAAGTCACGGACGTTGAGCGGCCGGCCCGATTGCGGCTA
>JANNHC010000457.1:0-2521 GCA_031404215.1 Acidobacteriota bacterium | reverse complement strand
ACTTCTCGTAGCGGAACCACACGTGGAGGCCGAGCTCGCCGAACACACGCAGCAGCATCTCGCCGTCGCCCACGACCGTCTCGAGCTCCTCCCGCACCTTCATGACCGACGGCTGGACGGGTCCCTTGTAGGTCAGTCGGCTTTTTCCGTTTTCCATCCGCACCCGGAGCACACAGCGCTGCCGCCGCAACTGCTCGTCTTCCATGTCGAGCAGCGCGTCCTCCTGCAGGCGCCGGCCGTGCAACGGGGTCGCGCCGGCCGCAAGGGCCGCTTCGCGGGCCTCGTCCGCCGAGCCGAACCGCAGCTTGATCTCGCGCTCCAGGATCGTCGTGCTCATGAAGGCGGCTCCTTATCGCATGGCCGTTGAGGACCCGAAGCTCCGCAGACTACTACTAGTGAGGGAAAACGTAAATCCCCCGGTCAGATGGCGATTCGCCTGGGCGCCGGGCGCCAGAACAGCCCGCGGACCGCGACATACATCACGAAGCACTCGACCGCGAACGGCGGGAAGCCGCCGAACCCCAGGACGGGCATCTCGAAGATCCTGACGTCGGGGAGAATTGGGACGTTGTAGATCCATTTCGCTCCGCCCCAGAAGTTCCAGAATTCCCAGAGGAGGCCGCAGATCAGGCCGGCGATGAGGAGGTTGACGAGACGTGCGGCGTGCCCGTCCTGCCAGTCGCCGAGGATCGATTCCCTCCCGGCCCGCGCGTTCAGCGGATCGATCAGACAGATGAAGCCCAGCCAGACGGGGGCTGCCAGATAGGTCGAGTGGACGACAACCGGCACCAGAACCATGGCCGCCCCGGCCGCGACCGCGATCCATGCTGCCGGACCCAGACGGCGCGGGCGCGGCAGATCGCCGCTCGCCGGGGCCCGGCGGTCGCGAAGGCTGGAGACCAGATCTGCGGTTTCGAAGATGGCCGGGGTGATCGTGGCGAACGACCACAGGTACCCGACGTAGCGAAGCAGGAGCACCTCAGGAAGGCCGAGGTAATACCAGTTGTGAATCGAATACTTGTTGTACAGCTCAAAGATGACCCACAGGGGCACGGACGCGCAGGCGACAAACAGCAGTTCCGCCGGATTGTTGCGCAGCCATGAATTGCCCCGCCGCTTCCGGACGATCGCATCAGTCAGCAGGATGTAGCCGGTCCACGCGATCGGCGTGTGCCAGTGGTAAAAGGGCTCGACGCGCGCGAGCATGCCCGCCTGCGACAGCAGGATGATCAGAAGCCCGAGCCATCCGTAGTACGGAAACACGCGCATCGGGGTTACGTCAGCCGTCCCGAGGAGAGGCCGCGAAGCGCCGGCCGGCCGACACGTTTCGCGAAGATCATCGCCTTCATGGTGCTGCCGAGCCCACCCGGCATGACGAGCGTTCGCGCGGCCAGCCGCTTCTCGATCGTCCGCCGATCATCTCCCGGCTCGAGCCGATCGGCAAGGCCCAGTGCGAGCAGAAAGTAGGTCTGATCGACGATTCCGAGGGTAGCAAGGCCGGCTTCGGCCACTCCACGGCCGAGTGCGCCCAGATCGACGTGAGCCGTCAGGTCCTTTTCGCCGGGGTCCGACAGCCAGTCGCGAGGCTCCGCCCGGTGCGCGCGATAGGCCATCAAGGTCCCGCCAGGATGCGCGCGCGCGTGCGACGCCGAGGCCTCGTAGGTGTAGTCGAACAGCATGATGAACCCGCGATGGAGCGCCGCGGCCGCTTCACGTATCCAGTCACCGGCGGCCAGCCCAATTTCCGCGCGTTCACCCGGTGCAAGATAGCGGCCCGGCCACGCTGCGCCGGATCGCCCCCCCAACTTCCCGTGGTGGCGGACGAGCGCCGCCGACAGCGGCATCTCGACTTCGGCGAGCCGGCCTTCCCGTTGATCGATGCCGATCTCGCGCAGGCCACTCGGCGTCCTCGTGACGACATGGACGGGCAACGCGTCGAGCAGCTCGTTGGCCACGATGGCCCCGTTGATCGGGTGGGGAAGGACATGTGATGAGGCGACGAGCCGTGAGGCGTGAAGGCCGAGCGTTTCGATCTGCGCGCGGCGTGCCGTCTCGCTCCGCTCGACGAGCGTGAGGCGCATGCGATCGTACAGCTCCGGATGATGACGAGAGGCGGCATCCATGATGTCGCGCGCGAGCCGGCCGTTGCCAGCGCCCGCTTCGACGAGGTCGAAGCTCGCCGCTCCCGCGGCGCTGAGCACGCGCCACATGTCCGCAAGCTGGACCGCGATCAGCGCTCCGAAGAGTGGCCCGACATCGACGCTCGTGTAGAAGTCGCCGCTTTGTCCCGAGCGCTGAATTGCGCTCGCGTAATACCCATCATCCGGATCGTAGAGGGCCACCTCCATGAACTCGGCGACAGTCATCGGCCCGCGCTCACGGATGCGCGACACGATCCCGGCGTGGAGTGGCGAGACGGAAGACACAAAAAAAGGCCGGCGGACGTCATGCCCGCCGGCCATCGATTGTAATCCTCCCTGAGCCCTCTATCTCTTCGTCATCGTGACAAAGAACTCCTGGC
>JANNHC010000456.1:0-4068 GCA_031404215.1 Acidobacteriota bacterium | reverse complement strand
CGAGCCGGTGATCGGATAGTCCTTGCCGTCGTAGTAGGCGGTGTAGACCGACGAGCTCTTTTCGCCCTTCGCGTTCACTACGTCGGTGGTGTTCTTCACGCCCTTGCCGGCGGGCTCGAACTTGACCACGAGGGACTTCCGCATTTGTGGGAGAACCTTTGAGTCGTGGCGATCTCTGTCAGCTCGCGGCTTTGTCGGCATTCAGTTGGCTCGTTTCGACGACAGCAGATAGAAGCCACCGGCTCCGACGAGCAGGAGCGGAAGCCCGAGCATCAGCCGCTGCCGCTCTCGTGCCTTATCCCGCAGATGGCGAAGGACGAGCTGCTCGCCCGCAGAGATCTCGCTGCGGCCGACCAGGTACTGGCGCAGGCGCTGCGTCTTCTCCGGATCCATCTGCTGCCTGCCCCAGCGCACGTCCTGCTCGAGCTCGCCCAGTCGCGCGAGCTCGGCCTTGGCGCGCTCGATCGACTCCAGCATGTCCGTGCGCGTTGCACGCTCGAACTCCGTGAGAAAGGCGGTCTGGATCGGCGGCGCGACGCCTTCGACGGCGTCGAGCCAGGGCTGGTCCATTCTTGGGAACGCGACGAGGAGCAGGCCCGCCACGGTTATCGCTGCGAGCATCAGCTTGCCAAGCGTGCGGAAAGAAAATCTCTTGCGCGCAAAAGCGAGGCCGATCAGCGCGGTCGCAGCGCCGAAGGCGCTGACGATGGCCGGCCCCGTCGGCAGGTCCCATGCCCACGAGGCGTAGAGGCCGGCCGCAGTGAGCGCGATGCCGAGACCCCAGGCGAGGAGCAGGCGGCGGCGCAGGTCGGGGGTAAAAAGGCCGGCGAGTGCGGCGGGGACGATGAGATAGGCGAAGACGAGGAGCACGCCCGCGATACGCACGGACGAGGTGACGACGAGGGCGAAGGAGCCGTAGAAGACGACATCCCACAGGAACACGCGCCGGCGGCGCGTGGCCGCGAGCTGCGGATCGAAGGACACTTCGACGAGCGCGCGCCGAAAGGCAAAGTGCACGACGCCGATGAGTGCATACAGCGCGGCGAGCGCGGCGACTTCCTGCGGCGTGACGGTGAGGATGGAGCCGATCAGAAGCTGCTTGATGTGCTCGGCGCCCTGCGGCGCGCGGTCGAGCGCGAGCACACCGAGCGAAGCCGATACCACGTACACGATGCCGATAAGGGCTTCCTGCTGGATGCTGCGTTCATAGCCGCGCGCGAGCGCGAAGAGCATCGCCCCGCCGAGCGCGAATGCGAGCGCATACCAGTAGGCGGCCTCGCTCTGCACGCCGTGGCCGGCGAGGATCGCGACGGTGAGGCCGAGCGCTGCCACCTGCGCGAGCGAGAGATCGACGAACACGACGCCGCGAGCGAGCACGTGCAGTCCGAACCAAGCGTGAATGGCCGTGAGCACCAGCCCGGCGACAAAGGGCCAGAGCAGCAGCTCCGTCACAGCCCGGCGCGCTTCAGTGCCTCGACGAGGCTCGAGACGTTCTCGTCGAAGAGTCGAATATAGTCGTTGCCCGAGGGAAACAGCGTCACTGCATGCGCGCCGCCTTTCGCGGCGACCTGGCGCACTAGCGATGGGTTGGAGTGCGGGTCTGCGATCAGGATCTTCACGCCGGCCTCGCGCATGCGCTGGAACAGCACGGCGAGCTCGGCGGGAGACGGCGGCACGCTCGGGTGCGGCTCGGCGGCCGCGACGATCTGCAGGCCGAAGCGCTCGGTGAAGTACGACCAGCTGTCGTGCACGACCACCATCTTCGCGCTGCGGAAAGGCGCGAGGGCTTTCTTCCAGTCATCGATCTTTGTTGTCAGCTCGCCGATAAAGGCGCTCCTGTTCGTTTCGAACAGTCGCGCATCCTGGGGGCTCAACTTGGCGAGCGCGTCGCGTATGGCGGCGGTGATCGGAACGGCGTTGGCCGGGTCGAGCCAGTAGTGTGTGTTGCCGTAGGCGTGGACGTGCGCGCGGCGCTCGACGCGGAGCCGCGGGGTCTGTGTCTGGATGAGTCGCACGCCCTGCGACGCATCGAGAACGACTACGCTCTCGGGCAGCCGCAGCTTCGCCAACCAGGGCTCATGGTCGAGGCCGACGCGGATCAGGAGCGCGGCGCTCCTCGCGCGGGCGAGCTGCGCGGGCTTCACTTCGATGCCGTGCGGATCCTGTTCGGGTGCAGCGAGGCTCTCGACTTCCACGCGCGCGCCACCGACCGCTTCGGCGAGCGACTTCAAGTCCGCCGACGTGGCGACGACGTGCAGCTTCTGCTGTGAAAGGACGTGTCCGGGCGCCGCCGCGATGGCAAGCGCCAGGATGAACGTCCGGAGCACTACGACACTACGAGGGTTTCGTGAAGATCGACTTCGGGATCATGCAGTGCACGCCCTTGCGCACGTCCACTACCTGAGACACGCGGCAGTCGCCGGCCATCGACACCAAGGCGTAGGCCTCGTAGCGCGTCATAGGCACCATCTTCTGGCTCGCGAGCTGAAGAGACGATCAGGAGCCAGGGGACCAAAGCGCCGCGCCGCATAGCGATCCAACAGCAGCGTCCTCCCAAAACCGGACGCTGGCAGCGCACACGATCGATCCTTATGAAGTAGACGAGGAAAGGATCCTCCTCATGCCTTCGATCTCGATCGGCAGGACCAGCGTGCTCATGGAAGCACCGAAGTCTATTCGACCGGGGCACCGTAGCATCCCGGGTTCGGCGGACTCCATGCCTCCGGGCTGCTCGCGTAATCTCCCCATTCGGGAACAGCGCGAAGCACGCCCTTAGGCGAGCGCGCTCTGGAGCGCCTGCTCGACGAGAGCCGACTGCTTGACGCCGCGCTCTGCCGCCTTCTTCCGGAGGCGCTCGTAGGTGTTCGCCGACAAGTAGAACTTCGCCTGCACTGTCGGAGGCCGTCGCCCGCCTGGCTGCGAGAGCAGCTCAGCGAAGACGCGATTCAACCTCGCCATGTCGCGAGCATTGAAGCCCACGGCCAGGTCGAACCAGTACTCGCCGCTTCGCTTCCAACTCTTTGACGCTCATGACGTTTCCTTCCCAACGACCAGTTCCATGCCACTATTCACCAGGATCGCGACCGCTTCCTTGGAGATAAGCGACTACGCGTTGGCGGGCGCGGCATGGAGCTTGAGCCCCAGCGCATGCGTTACTTTCAGGATTGTGGCGAAGCTCGGGTTTCCCTCCCCCGACAAAGCCTTATAGAGGCTCTCCCTGCCCATTCCGGTGTCGCGGGCAAGCTGGCTCATGCCTTTTGCGCGCGCAATCGTGCCCAGCGCCTTGGCGATGAATGCCGCATCGTCTCCAGCCTCTTCCAGGCTGGCTTGAAGGTAGAGCGCCATGTCTGCCTCGGTCTCGAGGTGTTCCGCGCTATCCCACTTTCTGAGCTTGATCTTTTTCATGCTTGCGCCTCCAGTTGGCGCGCCAGTTTCAGCGCGGCCTTGATATCGGATGCCTGCGTGGATTTGTCGCCACCGGCCAGCAGGATCACCAGTTCCGAACCAATCTGCTTGAAATAAACCCTGTACCCGGCGCCATGGTAGATACGCATCTCGGAGACGCCCCCACCAACCGGTTTGCAATCGCCGAAATTGCCATCTTCTGCACGGTCGATGCGCGCCTGAATCCGCGCCCTCCCATGCCGGTCCTTCAGGCCATCGAACCACGTTTCAAAAACGTCGGTTGCTTGGATCGAGTACACGGTTCGATTGTATCCTGGTTTATACACCAGCCCCGCCAGGGCCTCGGGATCTTCTTGATGCCTTCGATCTCGATCGGCAGGACCAGCGGTAGGATCTCCCGTTCGTGACGACCAATAACGACCAAGAATCCCTCACCGAGTCCGAAGTCGCGCAGATCCTTCCTGCGGTTGCCCAGATTGAGTCGGTCCTCGATCCCGAAGCGCTGCTGCCGGCCATCGCCCAGCAGCTTCGAAGCCTGGTCAAGTACGAAGCGCTCGTGCTCTACCTTGTTGGTCCGGAGGCGCACCTGACGCCCGGCTCGGAGTCACGCCACCAACGACGCAACGTTGCCCAGCGCGGCACTAGCCGCAGAGTCCGCCCTCG
>JANNHC010000455.1:0-22321 GCA_031404215.1 Acidobacteriota bacterium | reverse complement strand
TAGTACGTGCCCACTTGCTCGCAGTAGAGCTTGTTGCAGCCGTACATCGTCGTCGGATGAGCCCACTCATCCTCCTTCACCTTGCCGGCGGTCACCTTGCTGTTCCGATCCGGGAGCCCGTAGGCGGCTATGGAGGACGGGTACATGAACACGACGGGGCGGCCGTGCGACGCCGCTTCGTGTTGCGCGAACTCCAGGAGGTTCAGCGTGCCCTCCACGTTCACTTGATGAGCCGTCACGGGTGTGAACTCGGATCGCGTGGACAGCAACGCCGCGAGGTGAAACACCAGCTCGACGCGGAACTCCGACAGCACGCGTTCGAGCAGGCCCCGATCGAGGATTGAGCCCGTGATCTCGCGATCGACCTTGTCGGCGATCGCGGCGTTGAGACGGCTGACGTCGAGGGTGACGATCGCGCGGTCGCCGTGCTCGGCGAGCCGCGCGATCAGGCCATGACCAATCTCGCCGCCCGCACCGGTGATGAGCACAACGGGTTTACGCACGCACGAATTATAGTGTGGTGCGTCCGCTTGAACAGGGCCTTCCGGCTCGATGCGGCCGCCAGGGAGCATGCATGCGCACGGTATGGCTCATTTTGCTGGCAGTGATCGTTCAGGCTCCCGCGCAGGTTGGATCGAAATCATCCTTCGATCGCCGGTTCACCGGGGACACGATGCGCCTGGACTATTTCCACACGGGTGGTCCGAAGTCTGGCGAAATGGTCTCGCTCGACCGCGTGGTGAACGACGGACCGTGGCCCGGCAGCCGCACGCAGCTGATCGATCCGACCGATCTCGGTCCCTACCGATTCGAGGTGCGCGACAAGGCAGCGGGCACGGTACTCTACTCGCGAGGCTTCGCGTCGATTTACGGCGAATGGGAAACCACCGGCGAGGAGAAGACCACGCACCGCACCTTCCACGAATCCCTGCGCTTTCCGTGGCCGAACGTTCCCGTCACCGTCTCGCTGTCAAAACGCCAGCGCGACAACGCCTTCTCGCCGCTCTGGTCCACTGACGTCGATCCGCACTCGCGTTTCGTGAATCGCGCCGCCCCCGTACGCGGCGCCGGGCGGGTGTGGCCGGTCTTCGTCAGCGGCCCGCCGGCCGACAAGGTGGATGTCCTCGTCATCGGCGAAGGCTACACCGCGGCCGAGATGCCGAAATTCCACCGCGACGTCATGCGCCTCGTCCCCGCGCTCTTCGCGGAGGAACCGTTCAAGAGCCGCCGCTCGGATTTCAACGTCCGGGCCCTCGACCTGCCCTCGGCTCGAAGCGGCGTGAACCGGCCAAACGCCGGGGCCTTCCGCCGCACGCCGCTCTCGGCCGAATACAACATCTTCGACTCCGAGCGCTACGTGCTGACGCTCGACAACCGCGCGCTGCGTGATGCGGCGTCTCACGCGCCGTACGAGTTCATCGAAATCCTCGTGAACGATCGAACCTATGGCGGCGGAGGCATCTTCAACGACCAGGCGACCGCCTCGGTTGATAGTGCATATTCGCCCTATGTGTTTGTCCACGAATTCGGCCACCATTTTGCGGCCCTGGCCGACGAGTACTACACGTCGGACGTCGCGTACGACACGGCCTCCACCGAACGTCCGGAACCGTGGGAGCCCAACGTGACGGCACTTCGCGACCCGGAACGCTTGAAATGGCGCGACCTCGTCGCGCCTGGCACACCGTTGCCAACCCCGTGGGACAAGGCTGAATTCGAGAAACACGCGGCAGCCGTCCAGCAGCGTCGGCGCGAGATTCGCGCGCGTCACGCGCCGGAAGCCGAGATGGACGCACTCTTCCGCGAGCAGCAGGCGTGGGACCGGAAACTGCTGTCATCAATGCCGTATTCAGGGCGCGTCGGCGCCTTCGAAGGCGCCGCCTACCAGGCGCGAGGCCTCTACCGTTCAGAAGCGGACTGCATCATGTTCACGCGGGATCCGGTGGGGTTTTGTCGCGTCTGCCGGCGCGCCATCGGGCGCATCATCGACTTGTATTCCAGGTAGTAGACCGCCGTCACCGCCGCAACGCGGGAAACACGGTCAGCATCGAGGCGAGAATGGCGAACGCCGTCAGGGCGATGCAGATCGCCGCGCCGAAGAAATGATGCGTGCGTTCGCGCGTGAGAGGGTCCAGCCAGGACGAGGCAAGATAGCCGCCCACGAAGCCTCCGACGTGCGCGTAATTATCCACCCCAGGCATGATCACTCCGAGGATCAGGACCGACACCGCGTACTGCATCGCCTGCGCCCCGACGATGCTGCTGCCCCCGCGGCGGCCGTTGTGGACGAGCGCCCCGAGGAGGCCAAAGATTGAGGCCGACGCGCCCACGGTGAAGTAGGCGCCTCGCAGAAAAGACACGGGCATCCACGAGAGGTAGTAGCCGGCCGTGCTGCTGACGAGAAACCCCGCGGCGCCCGCAACGGTATAGATAATCACCATGCGCGACGCGCCGTAAATATCGGCCGTCGCCGGTCCGAGCTGCCGGACCATGTACATGTTGAACAGGATGTGCAGCGCTCCGCCGTGCAGCCATCCGGCACTGAGCACCGTCCACCACATCCCATACTGAAAGACCGGAATCGCGCCGCTCTCCCCGAAGGCGAGGTTGACGATGGGATCCGGGGAGAGCAGGCCGAAGATGTTGCCACCGCCCATGACGCTCCGGCCGAGCGCCACGGTCACGATGAGGCCCGCGGCGTACAGGAACGAGCAGCCGTAAACGACGAATGGAATAAACCCGAAGTCGCTCCCCAGCCTTCGCAAGAGCGGCGCATAGCCCCAGAGGCCCGGGTTCCGCCGGCCGCACGTATAGCACTTTTCGTCGTTCACGCCGACGAGAGACCCGCAGGACGCGCACACCACGGACCCGGTCGTCTGACGCTTGAACATCTGTGGAAGCATATAACAAGGGCTCAAGGCTCAGGGCTCAGGTCCCCGAGCGGGACTGGCAGTGATTTAATGATTCTGCGTTTATGCGCGTTCTGGTGACCGGTGGCAGCGGGTATCTCGGCCGGGCGATCGTGCGTGCGCTGGCCAGGCGCGGGCACGAGCCGGTCGTATTCGCGCGTGGGGCCTCGGCAGCGGGGCTTCCGGGCGACGCGATTGACGGAGACGTCCGCGACCGGCGCAGCGTGCGGCTCGCCGCGACCGGTGCCGACGCGATTATTCACGCGGCAGCGCTGGTCAGCATCTGGCATCCGCAGCCGTCCATGTTCGATGAAATCAATATCGGGGGACTCGAGGCGACCCTCGAAGCCGCACGATCGCTCCGCATCCCCCGAATCGTCTATACCTCGTCTTTTCTGGCGCGTCCGCCGGCGGACGGCCGCCTTCCCCTCACCGCCAACGACTATCAGCGAACAAAGGCGCGCGCGCGCGAGGTGGCCCGCTCGTCAGCAGCGTCGGGGCTTCCCATCGTCACGCTTGTCCCGGGTGTCGTCTACGGCCCCGGCGCGGCGACCGAGGGGAACCTCATCGGCCGCATGGTCGGTGACCACCTGGCCGGCCGGTTGCCGGGACTGGTCGGTGCAGACCGTCCCTGGTCCTACGCCTACGTGGAAGACGTGGCGGACGCGCACGTCAGCGCACTGACGCAGGGTGTGGCAGGAGGGGAGTATTTGCTGGGCGGTGAAAACGCGCCACTGATGCGGGTGTTCGAGATCGTCCGGGACAAGACCGGGACGACGCTGCCGTGGTGCATCCCCTTTCCCCTGGCCGTCGCGGCGGCGTGGGCTGAAGAACTGCGCGCCCGGATTCGCGGAGGCGCGCCTCTCCTGACGCGGGGGGCCGTTGAAATATTTCGCCACGATTGGTCGATGGACAGCAGCCGTAGCGTACAAGAACTCGGCTATCGGATCACGCCGCTCGAAACCGGCATAACCGCCCTGCTCGCAGAGCCTTCCTAGACTGCCAGACGGACGGAATGTTGCAGCCTTCTCGAATGCGGGTAAGCGCGAATGATCCCTCCTCGCCTCCCCAGCTAACCCGAGCCTCCAACTCCCGTCTAAGCAATTGGATGCCCCAAACGGACGCCGCCGTCGTCGCGCTGGCCCGCGACGGGGATAGCGAAGCCTTCCGGGCGCTCGTCGAGCGCCACAGCCGCGCTGTCTACCGGCTGGCGCACCGGATGACCGGCACCCCGCAGGACGCGGAAGACGTCGTCCAGGAGACGTTCTTGAAGGTCTATAAACAGCTCAGCCGCTTCGAGTCGCGCGCGAATTTCAGCACATGGCTGCATCGCATCGCCGTGAACTGTTCGATCGACCTGATTCGATCGAGGCCTCATCGGGAAGCGCGGCACGACGCGGCGGATCTCGATCAGCTTGGCGCGGAGGACCATGGCGGCGCCGGACACGCGTCGCCGGAGCGGCTGATGTTGAGCACCGAGGTGCAGGACCGCGTGACCAGCGCGATGTGGTCGCTCAGCCAGATGGAGCGAGCCGCCTTCGTCCTGCGCCACTTCGAAGGGCAATCGATCGAAGAAATCAGCCGCGCGCTGGGCCTGAAGGCGAACGCGGCGAAACACAGCATCTTCCGCGCGGTAGCGAACCGAAGCGCCGTCGTCATCGGGCGTGATCAAGCTCGAGGGGGCGGAGCAGATGGTCGTGCTGTTCCGGGTCCTCGATCGCAAGGTCGAACGCGTTCGGGTGTTTTCGGAAGACTGTGCCCTCGACGCCGGCGGAAGGCCGGTGCATTGGCTCGAGAGTGTCCGCCCGGCCGACAGCATCGCCCTGCTCGAGTCGTTCACGACGGTAGAGGGAGACGCGAAAGGGCGGATCACCGACGGCGCCGTGTCCGCGATCGCGAGGAAGGCGTGCCTCTGCTCATCACGGTGGCGCGCACGAACACCAATCCCGAGGTGCGCAAGCAGGCGATGTTCTGGCTGGGACAGTCCAGGGATTCGCGCGCGATCGAGTTCTTCGCGGACGTGCTGCGGAAGTAGGCCCGCCGTAACGGCACGCCCCAGCACAAGAACACGCGACATCGCCTGTATCGGGCGATGTCGCGTCGTGACCGGAATCCCGACAGAGCGATCAGGCTCCGACCGCTTCCACGTTGATGATGCTCTCAGCCAGCTGCGTGAGCTTCTTGTCGGTCGCCCCTTCTTCGTTGAGCGTCTGCTGGAGCAGGCGCGCGACCTTGTTGAAGCCGAGCATCGCGGCGTGCGTGCGCGCGGTACCGTAAGCGGCAATCTCGTAGTGCTCCACCTTTTGCGCCGCGCCGATCAGTCCCGCGTCGATTGCGTTCTCGTCGAGATCCTCTTCCATGATCTCTTTGCCTTCCTCGATGAGGCCTTCCATTCCGTGGCACTTCTTGCCCGTCAGCTTGATCTCGAGCTCCTGGCCGATCTGTTCCAGCCGTTCGACCTGGCGCCGCGTTTCCTCGAGATGACGCTCGAATGCCCGCTTCAGCTCAGGCGCGCTCGCCGCTTTCGCCATCTTCGGAAGCGCCTTGACGATCTGGTTCTCGGCGCTGTAAATGTCTTTCAGCTCGTCCGCCAGCAGTTCTTCCAACGGGTTCTTCTCTTCGGCCATGTAATCCTCCTGTGATCCGTTTGATCCGTTCGTTCCAATCGGAGGACTGCAAAACTGATTCCGAAAGCTGCCTAACTCGGACAACAGGAAGAACTCTGGAACTCTGGTGAACCGAACCCTCTGGAACCCAGCGAAATTGAAACCCTGTAGAACCTATTAGTGAACGCCATGGCTCATCTGAAGGGCCGACGGATCCGCGCCCAGCCGGCGGAGTGCTGTTTCCCACATGAACGATGGATGGGTATCGAACACCAGATCGAGGTCCACGTCGTACATCAGCCACGCCGACTGGGCGAGTTCTTCGTCGAGCTGACCGGGACCCCAGCCGGCATACCCCGCGAGAACGAGCGCGCGCGGCGCGGGACGACGCTCGAGGACGCGGCGAAGAAGGGTGGGAGACGTCGATAAGTACAGCCCGGGAACAATCGTGCGGTGCTCGACGCCGGCTGGCTCTTCCCCGCTCAGGATCCATCCCCGGTCGGGCTCGACGGGTCCGCCGGTATGAAGCGGAAGATCGTTTCCACCTTCGACCGGCGGTTCGAGCCTCACCATCCCGCTCGCGGGTGCGTCGGTGGGACGGTTGAGCACGAGACCAAATGCGCCCTCGGGCAGGAAGTCGCAGAGCAGCACCACGCTCCTGGCGAAATTGGGATCCTGCAATTGCGGCATCGACAGCAGAAGGGTCGGGCGAAACGGTTCCGTCATGATCCTATTCTCTCGTGCGGCGCAGTTCCGCCGCTACTCTCTTCAGATCCGGCACCACCCGCCCCCGGTCGCCCCTCGAGCTTCTCCACCGCCCACGCGACGTGCTCCGCCACCAGTGCCCCCCGGCATGTGGGCTCTCCCTGGCTGACCAACGCCGCCACCGCATGCCCAGCTCCGCTGTTCCCGATGGCCACGGCCAGATTCCGGCGCAGCCGCGTAACGCCGGCCCGCTTCATCGGGCTCCCCTTCAGCAACGCACGCAGCTCGTCGTCCGATCGGTTCCACAACTCGAGCAGGCGGGGGTTGTCGAGGCCGCCGCGCGGTTGCCACTCACGGTCGCTCGTCGCAGCGGTCGCGGGGGTCAGGTTCCAGGGACAGACGTCCTGGCAGATGTCGCAACCGTACGCATGCTCGCCGATGGCGTCGCGATGCCCGTCGGGAATCGCCCCCTTCAATTCGATCGTGAGATAGGAGAGGCAGCGCGTCGAGTCGAGTACACCGGCGTCCACCAGCGCTCCGGTCGGGCACGCGTCGAGGCAAAGCGTGCACGTGCCGCAGTGGTCGAGTACGGGCGCATCGGGTTCGAGCGGCAGGTTGCAGATGATCTCCGACAGAAAGATCCACGAGCCCAGCTCGGGATTGATCAGGCACGTGTTCTTGCCGATCCATCCAAGTCCGGCGTATTGGGCGTAGACGCGCTCCTGAACAGGACCAGTGTCCACGTAGGCGCGAGCCTCGAACGCGTCCCCCGCGACGCCCCGCAGTCGCTCGACGAGCTGCTGGAGGCGCTGCCCGATGACGACATGGTAGTCGTCTCCCCAGGCGTAACGCGCGATCGCCGCACGAGAGGGATCGGCATGCTCGGTGGAGTATGGCCGGTCCGTGTTGTACACGACTCCGAGCGAGATCACGGATCGCGCCGATGCCATCACGGCCCGAACGTCCGCCCGGCGCTCGGCCGTGCGATGCATGTAGTGCATCTCCCCCGCGTACCCGCGATCGAGCCACTGATGCAGGAACCCGAGTTCGGGGAAGCGTTCGGCGGGTGCGATACCGCAGAGGTCGAAGCCGCACGCGGTCGCTTCCGCCTTGACCTCTGCTGCGGAGATCCGCGCAGTGTCCGCCGTATCGGCCATGGTCCGATTATAGGCAGAACGGGGTGGCGGGGTTCCCGCCTCGAGCCCTACGATTTGACCAGTTGCCGAACCACGTAGGGCAGGATCCCGCCATGGCGGAACGCGACCAGTTCTTCCGGCGTGTCGATGCGCGCGGTGGCGGTGATGTCCTGAATCGTGCCGTCCGGGCACGTCACGCGCACGGTGACGACTCCGCGTGGACGCAAGGTGGCGCCCATCCCGAGGATGTCGAAACGCTCCTTCCCGGTGATCTTCAACGAAGCGGCATTCTCGCCCGCCCGGAACTCGAGCGGCAGCACGCCCATGTTCACGAGATTGCTCCGGTGGATACGCTCGAAGCTTTCCGCCACGACGACTTTCACGCCAAGAAGCAGCGTGCCCTTGGCCGCCCAGTCGCGCGACGAACCGGAGCCGTATTCCTTGCCGGCGATGATGACGAGGGGCACGCCCGCCTCGCGATACCGGACCGACGCGTCGTAAATCGTCATCACGTCACCCTCCGGCAGCCACGTCGTCCAGCCGCCCTCGGTGCCGGGTGCAAGCTGGTTGCGGAGCCGGATGTTGGCGAACGTACCGCGCATCATCACTTCGTGATTGCCGCGCCGCGCGCCATAGGAATTGAAGTCGGCCGGAGTGACGCCCTTGGAGATGAGGTAGGTTCCCGCGGGGCTGTCAGCCGGGATCGATCCCGCTGGCGAAATATGATCGGTCGTGACGCTGTCGCCGAGGACGGCCAGCGCGCGCGCGCAGACGATGTCAGAAGGTGGCGTGGGCTCGAGCGTCAGACCGTCGAAGAACGGCGGATTGCGGATGTACGTCGACGTGTCGTCCCACTCGAACCGTTCACCAGTTGGGCTTGGCAGCGAACGCCACCGTTCATCCCCGTCGAAGACGGTCGCGTACGTCGACCGGAACATTTCCGACTTGACGGCCTTCAACATCGTTTCCTGAATCTCACGCTCGGCTGGCCAGATGTCCCTGAGATATACGGGGGCGCCGGCCGGGTCGTGGCCGAGCGGCTCGGTGGTCATGTCGATCTGCATGCGGCCGGCCAGCGCGTACGCGACGACGAGCGGAGGAGACGCGAGATAATTCGCTCGCACCTGCGACTGAATCCGTCCCTCGAAATTCCGGTTGCCACTCAGCACGGAGGCGACGATCAAGTTGCGATCCCTGACAATGCTCGACACCGGCTCGGGAAGCGGTCCGCTGTTGCCGATGCACGTCGTGCAGCCGTAGCCGACGACATTGAAACCCAGTTCGGCGAGATATTCGAGGAGGCCTGATGCCTTGTAATACTCGGTCACGACGAGCGAGCCGGGCGCGAGGCTCGTCTTGACCCACGGCTTCACCGTGAGCCCGCGCTTGACGGCGTTGCGAGCGAGGAGGCCCGCGCCGATCATCACGCTGGGATTCGAGGTATTGGTACAGCTCGTGATCGCGGCAACGACCACGGCGCCATGTTCGAGCCCTTCCATGCCCGGAACCGCCTCGGTGACCGTCGCGGCCGGGTGCGACGCCGTCGCTCCAGTCTCCCCGGGCTTCTCCGGCGCCGGTTTCGGTTTGCGCTCGGTCAGCATGACGTCCAGCGCCTGTTGGAACTTGTATTTCGACTGCCGCAGCGAGACGCGATCCTGCGGGCGCTTCGGCCCGGCGAGGCTCGGCTCGACGGTCGAAAGATCGAGTTCCAACGTCGAGCTATACACCGGATCGGACGCGTCCGCCCTGCGGAAAAGACCCTGTTCCTTGGCGTAGGCTTCCACGAGCTGGACGTGCGACGCCTCGCGGCCGGTCAGCCGCAGATAGTCGAGCGTCATCTCGTCAATCGGGCAGATCGCGATCGTCGCGCCGTACTCCGGCGACATGTTCCCAAGCGTGGCGCGATCCGCGATGGTCAGAAACTCGAGCCCGGGTCCGTAAAACTCGACGAACTTGCCGACCACGCCGAACTTGCGCAGGCGTTCCGTGATGGTGAGCACGAGGTCGGTGGCGGTCGCGCCCTCCGGCAGCCTATCGACGAGCCGGAAGCCGACGACGGCGGGGATCAACATGGAGATCGGCTGGCCGAGCATGGCGGCCTCGGCCTCGATGCCACCAACGCCCCAGCCCACGACCCCGAGACCGTTGATCATCGTCGTATGCGAGTCGGTCCCCACGAGCGTATCGGGATAGGCGAGCGCCGACCCGCCGCTGGACTCCTTGAAGATCACGCGCGCGAGATGCTCGAGATTCACCTGGTGCACGATGCCCGTATCGGGCGGCACGACGCGAAAATTCTGGAAGGCCTCCTGACCCCACCGCAGAAAAGTGTACCGCTCGCGGTTGCGCCCGAATTCAAGCGCCGCGTTGAGGTCGGCGGCGTTGAATTCAACGTAGTGATCGACCTGCACGGAATGATCGATGACGAGCTCTACCGGCTGCAGCGGATTGACCTTCTTCGGATCCCCGCCGAGCCTGACGATGCCGTCGCGCATCGCGGCGAGATCGACGACCGCGGGCACGCCGGTGAAGTCCTGGAGCAACACGCGGGCCGGGGTGAATGCGATTTCCTTCTGGGCCGCCGACGTCACGTCCCACCCCGCGAGCGCGGTGATCTGTTCCGCGTGCACGAACCGGGAGTCCTCGCAGCGCAACAGGTTCTCAAGCAGGATCTTCAGCGAAAAGGGCAACCGTGAGACGCCGCCATGGCCGGCGCGTTCGAGGGCGGGCAGGCTGAACATGTCGACGGTGGAGCCGCCGACGGTCAGACGGGTCCGTGTGTTGAAGGAATTCTGGGAAGCCATCCTCTGATCATCCTCCACCGAATAAGGGGAGCGCAAGTCCGCGCCGCAGCGAGCCTGGCGGACGAACTGGAGGTCACGGACACATCCGTGGCCACGAGCATCGCGTGGCCCGTGGCGCTCAAGGGTGGCCGACGGTGGCAAGGAACTGGCGGGCGACGTCCGCAGGATCGCGGTGGTCCGCATCCACCGCACGGTTCATGCGCCGCATGTCGGCCAGGGTGATGCGGCCGGAGAGCGCGCTCAGCGCGGTGCGGACCTCGGGGTGCGCGAGGAGGACGGGGGCCCGCGCGACAATCGCGGCGTCGTACGGCGGGAAATAGTGGCGGTCGTCCTCGAGCATGGCCAGGCCGTACGCGTCGATGAGGCCGCTTGTGGCATCGCCGGCAACGAAATCCACCTGCCCCTGGGCCACGGCTCGATAGATCAGCGACAGGTCCATCGCCGTGGGCGGCGCAACGAATCGAAGGCCGTAGGTGCGCGCCAGGCCCGGGTATCCATCCGCGCGCTGAAGAAACTCATAGCCGAATCCGGCACGCCACGAGGGCGCGTGCGCGGCCGCGTCCGACAGGGTCCGGAGACCGAGCGTCGTCGCGACGTCTCCACGAACGAGCATCGCAAACGTATTCTCAAACCCCAACGGATCGAGCACCGTCAATCCGGCCTCCGCGTAACGCCGCGTGATTTCCTCGAACACCCGACGGGCATCGGTGTCAACCGGACCATGAAAAATCGCCGTCTGGGCCGTGCCCGAGTACTCGACGTACGCGTCGATGTCGCCCGAACGCAGAGCGCGATCGCAAATGAAGGTGCCCCCCAGGTTCAGGCGCCGCTCCACTCTCAGTGACGTCCGCGATTCGATCGTCTGGGCGACGATTTCGCCGAGGACTATCTGCTCGGTGAAGTTCTTGGAACCGACGCGGATGACCTCCGCGCCTCCGCGGCGCGCATACGCGGCGCCCGCCACTCCCGCGGCGATGAGGATCATGGCCGACGCGACGATGGCGGTCGCGCGGCCGCCGCGGGCACGTGTACCCCGCTTCAACGCCCGCTCCACGAGCGTCAACGCGCCATCGATGGCAAGCGCCAGCGCCGCGGACGGGATGGCACCGGCGAGGATCACGGTCGGATCGACCATCGAGAGACCGCGGAAGATGTATTCGCCGAGCCCGCCAGCGCCGACGGCCGCCGCGATGGTCGCGGTGCCGACGCCAATGACCGCGGCGACCCGGATGCCGGCAACGATAGAGGGCAGGGCAAGCGGCAGCTCCACCTCGCGCAGGAGCTGCGACGGCGTCATCCCCATCGCGGTTCCCGCCTCGACCAGGACGTGATCGATCGACCGCAGCCCCGCCGTCGTCGTTCGGATGATCGGCAGCAGCGCGTACAGGATGAGAACGAAGATGGCGACTCGCGCACCGAGCCCGCCGACGAGCGGCAACGGCAACAGGAAGCCGAACATCGCCAGGCTGGGAATGGTCTGCACGACGTTCGCGAGCCACACGATTGGGGCGCCGACTCGAGGACGACGTGCGGCGAGAATGCCAATCGGCACGCCCGCGAGAATCGCCACGAGGGTCGACGCGCCCACGAGCAGGACATGCTGGCCGAACAGCGACGCGAATTCAGAGGCGTGGGTGCGCCAGAAATGCAGCAGGGTCATCGTGTGCCGGCGAACACGCCGGTGGCCTCCATCAACGGCTCGAGCAGCGGCCGCACCCGGGGATCGGACGACCGGGCGACAGCCGCCGGTTCGCCGATCATCGCCAGCGCACCGTCGGCCAGCACACCCACGCGCGTGCCGAGCGCGAAGGCCTCGGCCATGTCGTGCGTGACGAGAACGACGGTTTTCCGGACGAGCCGCTGGATCCGCCGGAACTCCCGGTGCATTTCTCCCCGCGTCACGGGATCGAGCGCCCCGAACGGCTCATCCATGAGAAGGATGGGAGGATCGGCTGCCAGCGCCCTGGCGACGCCGACCCGCTGGCGCTGGCCGCCAGAGAGCTGATCCGGCCGGCGCTCCGAAAACGTCGCGGCGTCAAGGCCGACGAGGTCGAGGAGTTCCTTGACGCGCGCCGCGATCCTCGAGGCCTCCCAGCCGAGCAGGCGAGGAACGGTGGCGATGTTTTCCTCGATGCTCATGTGAGGAAACAGGCCGACCTCCTGCATGACGTAGCCGGTCCGCCGGCGCAGCTCGAACCGACTCCAGTCTCTGGTGCTGCGCGACTCGACGAGCACGTCCCCCGAATCCGGCAGGAGCAGGCGATTGATGAGTTTGAGGATGGTGCTCTTGCCGGCGCCGCTGCGGCCGACGAGCGCCAGCGTTTCTCCCGCCGGGATGGCGAGCGTGAACCCGTGAAGCACGGGAACCGACCCGCGCGCCACATCCACATTCTCAAACGCAATGGCCGTGGCCTGAGCACTCTCCGACACGGCTCGACTGTATCGCAAACCGGCGCCACCGGCGCCAGCGTCCTGCTCGACCCCCGCCCGATACCCGTGGGCATGCGCTTTGCGAAGTCACGCCCCGGAGGTCATAAGATGGATGATCAGGACACGCCAAACCGCTCTGCGAACAAGAACCAGGCGGAACGGGAACGCTGGAGTTCGAAGCAGGACGTCGTGCCGGATTCCAAAAGCCACACCGGGCTCGACTACGAAGATGGCACAGCCGACGCGGGCGGGATGAGTCACCGGCCCCTTGACAAGGAAATCGATAACCAGACTTCGGTCCCGGATCGTGGACGGACCCGAGCGGATGAATCCAGCCGCAACAGTGAGGACCTGGAGCGATGAGCGATCATCAGGGGCGCCGCAGAAACATCCCGTCGGATCCGACGGCCGAGCACACGTCAGATCCGGTGCCCACCGGCGACGACGTCGTGAACCGCGACATCGGCGACAGCAATCCGGGCCTCGAGACGCCTCGACGCTACGACCAACCCGTTGAGGACGACCCGGTGCTTCCATCCGGCGACGCGGACATGCAGCCCTGACGCGTGCTGATCGCGCATCTCTCGGATCTCCACCTGAGGGACGCAGACGATGTGGTCTGGCTGGACCTCCAGCTCGATCGCATCGTCGCGCGTGGCGTCGATCATCTGGCCATCACTGGCGATCTGCTCGACCGGTGGAACCCCGGGTTGCTGGAGCGTGTGCTCGACACGCTGGACAGCCGTCTGCTCTTGTCCGCCGATCGACTGACCATCCTTTACGGCAATCACGACCTGGCCTCGAGCGGGGGGCATCCCCGCAGGGGTTCGGATCTCTGGCGCCTGGCGCTTCGGCTCTGGGACCCGCCTCCTCTCCTGCGGTGGCGCCGCCGCCGTTTTTACGACACCATCGCGCGGCGTTGCGGGCCGGCCAGCGCCGGGCCCTGCCTGGTCGCGCATCGCGCTCCATTCGCCAAGACGCTGCCGTCATTCGTCCGCATCGCGGTACTCGACACCGTGCCGTTCTCCTGGACTCCACTGTCGGTTCGTGCAGGAGCGGTCTCGCTGCATCATGCGATTGGACGGATCGCGGCCACTGAAGCCGACTGGCTCGAAGATCAGTCCGGCGGGGCCGGCCCTCTCATCGTGCTGATGCATCACCTGCCGCTCGACGCACCGGGATTCACGTGGCGGCTCGATGCGCCGTGGACCACACGGCTACCCGAGGTGCGTGTGCCGATGCACATTCCCGGCGATGAGCGCGCCCGATTCTGGCGCGCCGCGGCACGAGCGGCCGTACGGCTGGTGCTGTGCGGTCACGTGCACCGCGCGCGACTGGACTGGCACGGCGGGATTGCCGTCGGCCTCAACGGCCAGAGCGGTGCAGCGTGGGCAGGAAGGCCGGTCGCGTACTACGACGTCGGGAGCGAACGCATCACAATGACGCTGGACAAGGCCTGACGCAGGCAGGTCAGCAGTGAAGCGTCGCCTGTCACCTACGTCTCACGCAGAGGTCGCTGAGGTTCGCAGAGATCGAAGAACACGCGCGCTGACAGCGCTCGTCCATCTTTCGCCGACCCGCGCGTTGCGCGGGCGGAGCACGGACGGATGACAAGAACTTGTCGCGATCTCCGCGGTTTCCGCGCGAGCCCGTTCGTGACAAGCCGGGTGCCCAACAACCCTGAGGCTGCCTCTAGACCTAGAACAGATACGCGAGAGACGCCCCCGCGGTGGGGACCATGCGTTTGATGCCGGCCTGGTCGGCGCCGCCGCTGCGCCTTGAGATGCCGACGTCAGTCCGTGCACCGAGGCGGCGTTTGCCCCGTCCAAACCAGAGATGCGCGCCGGCGCCGGCGTGGTACTCGCGGCCGGTTTCGACCACTTCGTTCTTTTCGTGCAGCTCGCGAATGTACCCGCCTCCACCCAGCACGAACGGCACCCCTTTGCCGCCGGCAAACGACAGGCCCCTCAAATGGAGGACGACAGAGCCGTCCACGATGAGTCGCGTCAACGTTTCCGTGGCCGTCACCTCAGGGGCCTCCTCCGCATCGCCAGAGATCCGGCTCGAAAGAACCGGCCGGGCCAGCTGGACGCCCGCTTCGATGGATGCCGATCTGGCCAGGTAGACGCCGAACCGCCCCTGCAGACCGGGTGCCGGCTTCGCGCGCGAGTCCACGGTGAAGAGGACGAACGGCCCGGTTCCGGTTCCGGTGTTACGCGTTTCTTCGGCGGCGACCGACCCGAGATCGTAACCTCCGAACCACACGCCCCCTCCGCTTACTTCAAACGTGCCGGCGTGGGGGACCTCACGGCCGATGTAGACCTGTGCGGCGGCGGGTGCGGGAGAGGCGCCCCAGGCCATCGCGACCCACACACAGGCGCGGCAGGCGCGCGCAGGGAGTCCCGTCCGCGGGATCATTTGGCCACGACCTTCAGCTCCACGCCAGATGTGCCGCCGCCTCTCGGCACGACGACGATCTTGTCGTAGAACTGCGGCCGGAAATTGACCTCGATATTGAGTGTGAGATCGAAAAAGCTTTCGACGTCGCCGTCGTCGAGCGGCTCGACACGCACGATGTGAGGTCCGGGATCGAGACCGGCGATCACGAAGCTGCCGTCGTCGCTCAGCGAGAACCCGCCCACGAGTTTCTTCGTGCGCAGATCGAACGCCACGACGTGCGCGCCGAGGACCCCCTTGCCGCTCTTGGTGACGTTACCGCTGATGCTCCCCATGTCGCGCGTAAAGCTCGCGGACGGATAAATGTCGCCGATGCCAGCGACGTCGTCGGCTCTCAACGTCCGGCCCGCGATGTTGCCGGTCGCGAAGGCGATGGGAAACATGACCGCCTCGGCGGCAATCACGCGACGCCCGCCGGCGCGAAGTTCCGTCTCCCCCATCGCGGAATGCGCGAGGCCGTGGAGGTGGCCGATTTCGTGAAGCGCGATCGACTCGAGATCGAAGGTGTTCGCCTCGCCTTGCGCCGCGACGGACCACGCGAACGCCGAGTTGAAGAAGATATCCGACTCGAGGATCGCCCCGGTCGTGGTGTCAACCATGAACGACGTCGCGCCCAGCGTGCGATCGAGCTCGGGCCTGTTCTGGAAGCCGATCACCGTGGCGCCGTCCCCCTGCGAGGGGTTCGCGAGGGTGAAGCCGACGAACTCGGACGAAGCGCGTGCGCTCGGCACCGTATCCCACGTGGCGAACGACCGGAGGACGGCTTGTTGCACCTGGGCGGAGGAGACGCCCGCGGTCCCACGATCGGTGACGAAATAGCGGATGGGCATCTGCGTCCATTTGAGCGTCACGGTGCGCGTGCCGACCCGCGTGCCCAGTTTCAAGTACGCGGCGGAGGGAGCCGACGCCGCACCAACGAACGACGCCGTCAGGAGCAAAGCCGCGAGGCGCCTCATCGGGCACCTGCCGGCTGCGCCATCGCGCTGCGCACGGTCGCGGCGAATGCATCGAGCGACAGCTGTCGCCGCGACCTGTCGCCCCGGGTAACAGCTTCCGGCGCGTCTCCCCTCGCCATGAGCACCGGCGGGATGACGAGCCGGCGTCCCGTGCGCGGATCCACCCGTACTCGGAACACTCCCTGGCTGAGCCCGAACACATGGGCGACCGAAGGGCCGGAGGCGCGCAGGAACAGCACCGCCTCTTCACCGGGTTGAAATGCCGGCGCCCCGACCATCACGTTACGATAGCGGCCGATCTGGCCACCCGGCACCCGGAACGTCACGGTGCCGCCGGGTCCGCCTTTCAGATACGATCCCGCGTCAACCGTGACGATGGTGTCGATCCGGCTGCGATCCTCAGACCATTCAGGCCTCACCTCCGCGACGCGGCCATACACAATCACCTGCGACCCGGCGACAATCTCGCGAAACTCGGCGGGAAGGAGAACCGTGGCGCGCAGGTCGCGCGCGCACAACACCACAACAAAGACGATGATCAAACGGCGCATCTGAGGAGTCTACTCCATAGGTTGAGGGCGTCCCCGCTGCGCGACCTCGAGCACAGCGTGTGCGGCGCGCCGGCTCGCGCCTGGCGTCCCGAGTTTCCCGCGCACCTCCCGAAGATCGCGGCGCACGGCGGCGGCGTGGGCCGGATCGGTCAGCACGCGGAGGGCTTCGTCCGCGACGTGGTCGGGCGTGAAGGCTTCCTGGATTAACTCCGGCACGACGCGACGGCCCGCGACGAGATTCGCCATGGCAAAGGTGTTCACGCGCACGAACGGTTTTCCCAGCCGATACGTGAGCGCGGAGAGCCGGTACACGACCACCATCGGGCACTCGTGCAGGGCGGCCTGCACCGTGACGGTCCCGGATGCCACCAGCGCCACGTCCGCCGCCGCCAGCACATCGTCGGTTTCCCCTTCGACGATGACGACATCTGCCCCGAGATCGTTCACCGGATCGAAGGCGTCGTCGGACAGGTGCGGGGCCCGCGCGACGACGAACTGCACGCCGGGAAGTTTGCGTCGGATGATGCCGGCCGCGCGGACGAGATCCGGAAGGATGGCATGCAACTCGTTGCGCCGGCTCCCGGGCAGGAGCGCGACGACCGGCCGGCCGGGGTCCAGCCCGACGCGCGGAAGAAACGCCTCTCTCGGCGCTGGCGCCCTGGCGAGGTCGAGAAGAGGGTGGCCGACCCACTGCACGGGGACGCCGGCATCCCGGTAGAACGCTTCCTCGAACGGAAATATCACCAGCACCCGATCCGCGATCCGCCGCATTGTCTTCATGCGGCCCGCTCGCCACGCCCAGAGCTGCGGGCTGATGTAATACACGACCGGAACCCCGAGCTTGCGGACCGCGCGAGCGAGCGTGAAATTGAAATCCGGGAAGTCGATAGCCACGAACACGTCCGGCCGGTGGGCTCGAGCGTCGCGGACCAGGCGCCGGTAGATCGCGTAGGTACGAGGCAGCACGCGAGCAACCTCCAGCAACCCGGTGACCGACAGACCGCTGAAATCCCCGACGAGCGATGCGCCAGCGGCACGCAGGCGATCGCCGCCGAACCCCGTGACGACGGCTGAAGGGTCGGCGCGGACGATCTCGGTTGCGAGCGCCCCGGCGTAGAGATCGCCCGAGGGCTCGCCGCACGAGATCATCACGCGCACTATAGCGGTTCCGTTGAGCTCAGCTTGGCTTGCTGAAGAGGGCGGAATCGACCGGCAGATTGAACTCGACCGTCCGGACGGTGCGGTTGACGGCCGGGGCGCCTTCGCGGCGCACCTCGGTCCTGAACGCGACCTTCAGGCCCTTGATGTCGCGGTAGTCGGAGTAGAGCTCTTCCACGTTCACCTCGCCGCCGGCCGGTGATCCCCCGACGCGGTACCGGACCCTGGCGAGAAGCGCCGTGGCCGGATCGAAGATGAGCCTCAGGGGTCTGGCCCCCGGCAGCGCCACATCGAGCGCCGGCATGACCCGCCCGGCGTCCACGGTGTGACTTGCGGTCGCGGGCACCTTGCCCGCGGCCAGCGCGAGCAACAACGCCACGGTGTCGCGTTGCACCGTGCCGCGGATCTGCTCCGCCCAGCTGGCCGGGGCGTCGTGCACACCGCTGGCGTCCTCGATCCAGTACGTGCCCGCACTGAAGACCTGCACCAGCCGTCCGGCGGGAGTGCTGGCTTCGATCCGGAAGCCCGCGGGGTATCGAATCGTCATGATGCTGGGCAGGTCGGTGCTGGTCCCGTCCTGCCTGACGGTCGTGACCGATTCCATTCGGACGGTCTGGATCGAGCGCAGCAGATCCAGGCCGCCCTTGGCCGCCACCGCGCGCGCGATCAGCGCGCGCGCGTCCTCGTCTGTGGCCGGTGCCTGGGCTGTTGCGCCGCGGGACTTGCGGAAGCCAATCGGAGCGACCCGCCCTGGCCGCGGGGCTGGGCGGCGGCGCAAATCAGGCGACGACAAATCAAGTTCGGCAATCGGAATTCGCTCGACCTGGTCGAAGCCGACGCCCGCGAGATCCTTCGCAAAGACCGAGGCGTCGCCGACGAGCACGATCGCCAGCTTCTCTGGACGCAGGTATTGCTGCGCCACGCGCTGGATGTCGTCCACGGTAATCATGTTGACGCGCTCGCGATAGGTCTGCAGCTCGTTGAGGTCGAGACCATAGAACACGGCGTTCAGGACCTGCAGCGCGATGGCGCTCGGCGTTTCGACCGTCAGCGGGAAGCTCCCCGTGAGGTACTCCTGCGCATCCGAGAGTTCGCGCTGCTGGACGCGCTGCCGCTGCAGCCGCACGATTTCCTCGACAATCAGCCGCAGCGCCTCCGCGGTCTTCTCCGATCGGGTGTCGGTGTCCGCGACGATGTCGCCGGTGTCTTTCAGGGCGTTGAGGTCTGCTGACGCGCCGTACGTCAGGCCACGCTCGGAGCGCAACACGCGGTGCAGGCGGTTGCCTCCCTCCCCGCCGAGAATTTTCATCGCAATGTCGAGCGCGAGGTAATCCGGATGACGCCGTGAAAGCGCGACGTTCCCGACTCGGATCTCCGTCTGCGCCGCACCCGGGCGGTCCACGATGATGACCCGGCGGGTCGCGGGAGGCGGCTCTTCGGCCTTGACGGCCGGCACTTCCACACGCGCCCACGATCCGAACGCGCGCAGGGCGCCGGCGAACGCCTCGTCGGCCGTCACGTCCCCGACAATGGCCAGGATGGCGTTGTTCGCGCCAAACCAGCGTGTGTGAAACGCCAGCAGATCCTCGCGGGTCACGGCGGCGATCGACTCGGGCGTTCCTGAATCCGGCTTGCCGTACGGATGAAAACCGTAGACCAGGCGATCGAAGACCACTCCCGACAGATAGTTGGGATCGTCGTAGCTCACCTTCAGGCCGGAGAGAATCTGCTGCCGCTGCCGTTCGATTTCTTCGGCGGCGAAGGCAGGATGCCGCGCAAGATCCGACACGAGATCGAGCGCGACGCCGAGGCTGTCCTTCATCACGGCGGCGTTGATGAAGGTGATGTCGCTGCCGGCGCCGGCGCCGATGGCGCCGCCGATCGAATCGATCGTCGTCGCGATCTGCTCGGCGTTCTTCGTGGTGGTTCCCTGGTCAAGGAGCGACGCCGCCACGTAGGCCACACCTGGCTTGGCCACCGGGTCCTGCGCGCCGCCGGCCCGCAGGATCAGCCTGAGGCTCACCGCGGGCTGCTCGTGATGCGACACCGCGATCACCTGAAGCCCGTTCGGCAGCGTCCGCACCTGGTAGGGCGGAAAGGTGATCTCGCGCCCCGCCGTCGGGCGTGGCGGCCGTTCCGTCGGCCAGTCGAGCGACTGGGCCGCGGCGGTCGCGGCCACGCTCCACGCGAGCACGAAGGCGAGCGGCATCACGCGGCGTATCAACGAAGCCCCCCGCCCGCCGCGCCCTTCGGCATGATCGTCACCACCAGCCGGTTCTCCGGCGTGAAATACCTCCGCGCGACGCGCTGCACGTCGGCCTGCGTAATGTTCATGAAGATGTCGAACTCGCCGTCGGCGGTCTTGATGTCGTTGTGAATGACGGCCGCGTGGCCCAGCTGCCCCGCCTTGTCCTTGTTGGACTCCCGGCCGAAGATGTAATCGCGCGCAAACTGGTTCTTGGCCTGCTGAAGCTCTGCGGCGGAGATGGGCTCGGCGCGAAGCCGGTCCAGTTCGGCGATGAGCGCATCGATCGTCTCCTCGGTCGTGTGCCCGGGCTGCACGATCGCGACTGCATAAAACAGGTTCGGGTCCTCGATGATGTTCCCGCCGCCGAACGCCGCCAGCGCCAGCTGCTTCTCGTAGACCAGCTTCCGATAAATGCGCGAGCTCTGGCCGTCCGACAGGACCTTCGAGGCGATGTGCAGCGGGTACGAATCGGGATCGCCGTCGAACGTGATGTGGTGCGCGACGACCACGGCCGGAAGGGGCCAGTTCTCCTCCAGCTTGACCCGGCGTTCCTTCGTCTGCGGCGGCTCCTTTGGAATATCGCGTGGAACCGGCCGGTCGGACTTCGGGACGCGGCCGAGATACTTCGTGACGAGATCCTGCGCATCCTTGGTGTTGAAGTCGCCCACGATTACGACGGTCGCGTTGTTCGGTACGTAGTACGTCCGGAAGAAGTCGCGCACGTCGTTGATGGACGCGGCCTCGAGATCCTTCATGCTCCCGATGGTCGGATGCTTGTAGGGATGCACCAGGAACGCCTGGTCGTAGATCAGTTCGTTGAGGCGTCCGTACGGCTGGTTGTCGATGCGCATCCGCCGCTCTTCTTTCACGACCTCCCGCTCCGTCTTGAAGACATCCTCGTCGATCCGCAACGTCGCCAGACGATCGGCCTCGAGCCACAGGACGAGCGGCAGATACTGCGCGGGCACGGTCTCCCAGAACACGGTCGCGTCTTCCGTGGTGAAGGCGTTGCTCTGGCCGCCGATGCTGGAGATCCACGACGGATGTCCTTCAGGCTCCACGTTCCTGGAACCCTTGAACATCATGTGCTCGAACAGGTGCGCGAAACCCGTACGGCCGGTCCGTTCGTTCTTCGATCCGACGTGATACCAGACCTCCGTGTGCACGATCGGGGTCGAGTGATCTTCAAGGAACACGACCTGCATGCCGTTTGGCAGCGTCGTCGTCGTGTAGTTGAGACGCGCCGGGCGGGTGGCGGCGCTCGCGGACGGGTCGATCTTGAAAAGATCGAGAGCCAGCAGCGCCAGGAGCGCCAGCGCCAGCGCGACAAACGGACGGACGATCACATGTGGCATGGGTATCCCGGGACTGTTCAGGCAGCCACGATTATGGCACGGACGCCCGGACGCCCGGTTACTTGAGGCGGGACTCGAGCTGGATGAGGCGGGCTTCGAGATCCGCAATGGTCTTTCGAAGTGCCGGAAGGCGCCGGAAGATCGCGGACGATTTCAACCAGTCCCGGTTGCTGATGGCGGGATAGCCCGAGATGAAGGACCCGGGCTCGACAGAATTCGGGATGCCGGTCTGTGCCGTCGCTATCGTGCCCTTCCCCACGGTGATGTGACCCGAGACGCCCACCTGTCCCGCGAGCGTCACCGCGTCTTCGATCGTCGTGCTGCCCGCCACGCCCACCTGGGCCGCCAGCAGGACGTGCCTGCCAATCGTGACCCCATGCGCCACCTGCACGAGATTGTCGATCTTGGAGCCGGCGCCGATTCGTGTTTCGCCGACGGCCGGCCGATCGATTGCGGCATTCGCGCCAATCTCCACGTCGTCCTCGATCACGACGGCGCCCACCTGCGGAATCTTGTGGTGGGTTCCATCGGGACGGCGCGCAAATCCGAACCCATCGCTCCCGACCACAGCTCCGTCCTGGAGGATCACGCGATCGCCGATCTGCACCCGCTCGCGGACCGACACGTAGCTGTGGATCACGCAGTCGTTCCCGATCCGCGCGTCGTGGCCGATCGTCACGTGAGGGAAAACGATGGTGCGCGCGCCGATTCGGGCGCCGTCACCGACAACGCTGAAGGGCCCAATCGACGCGTCCGATGAGACGACGGCGGTGGATGCGACATCGGCCAGGCGATGAATGCCGACGGCCGGTCGCTCGTCAGGCGCGAACAACTCCACGGCCTTCGCAAATGCCAGATACGGCTGTGCCGCGCGCAGCATCGCGCACGGAGCGGCCTCGGCGGTCTCCGAGAGAATCACAGCCGACGCCGCGGTCGTCCGGAGCGCCGCCACGTACTTGGGGTTTGTGAAAAACGTCAGATCGCCGGGGCCGGCATCCTCAATCCG
>JANNHC010000454.1:0-2839 GCA_031404215.1 Acidobacteriota bacterium | reverse complement strand
CCGTTGTGGCGACGGTGGTTGAGCTGTTTTCGCAGGTATTCTTGGCGCTGCATGCGCTTCTGGGTGAGCGGCTTCGGGCCGCCCACGGCGAAGCACGTGTCCCCCCGCGCCAGCGGGAGATACCGCAAAGACGTCACGCTTGGCATTGCACGCGCTCTCACAGGTATCGTCTCTCCATCCTTCGCATCCCCTTATAGCGCGCAAAGACCGCCTCGTCGCTCTCGAGGCCCACGAGCGAGCGCCACGAGAGGCCGCGAAAGGTATGCGCGAGCATCTCGTGACCATGACGGAGCACGAACCACGGGCTGTGCACCAGCACCGGCCAGAGGTGGCGCAGCTTCATCCAGCGCTCGGCGCGCCAGCGCATGAACTCGATCTCTTCGGCGTCCAGGTGCTCGCTCCGCACCACCGCTGTCGTGCCATCGTACTCGTCGACATCGTCGCTGACGATGAGCTGGCGCTCCACGAAATCGCGGGTCATCGGCGTTCCTGGATAGGGCGTGGGATGCTGGATGTACGGCCAGTCGACGTGCTCGCGCGCGAACGCGAGGTTGGCGTCGATCGACGCGCGGGTGTCGCTCGGGTTGCCCACGATCAGGCCGCCAACGACGAACATCCCGTGCCGATGCAGCAGTTCGATCGCCGTGGTCGTGGCATTGCCAACCGAGCGGCCACCCTCGCGGCGCGCGTTCTTGGCGCTGGCCTTGAGAAACGTCAGATCCTCGTCGAGTACGTTCTCGATCCCGAGGAAGACGTAGCGAAAGCCGGCGGCACGCATCAGCGGCGCCAGCGTGTCGCCGCGTGCCGCGATGGACGAGGTCATCCCCTGCACCAGGTAGTCGATGTCGTGGAAGCCGGCGGCGACGATCGCCCGGCACAGGGCCTCGAAACGGGAGACGTTCAACGTGATGTTGTCGTCAACGATAAAGATGGCGCGCGCGCCACGTGCGCGGGCGTCGGCAATATCGGCCAGCACGCGGTCGATGGACCAGGTGTGAAAGCTCCGGCCCCGCATCTCGATGATCGAACAGAAGCTGCAATCGTAGGTGCAGCCGCGTGAGGTCTCGACGACGTCGATCGGCCTCCCGATGAAGGTGTAGCCGTCGAGCACGCGGGCGCCGCGGTCCGGCAGCGCCACGTCCTGACCGGTCAGGCTGCTCACCGGCCGGTCGGCCGTGCGGACGAACCTCGAACCGTCACGATAGGACAGGCCCGCGACGCTCGTCAGGTCCCGGCCAGCCTCGAGGGCGCGCAGCAGCTCGCGGAAGGTGATGTCGCCTTCGCCGCGCACGATGACGTCCACGCCCCACGCCGGGTCTTCGTACACGTCGGAGGCCAGGCTGGGGTCGTATCCGCCGACGACCACGGTGACCTCGGGTTTGAGCGCGCGCACGAGCGCGATAATCTTGCGCGCGGTACCGCGCTGGAAGGTCATGACGGAGAGGCCGACGACGTCGGGATCGACCTCGCGCACCAGGCGCTCGACGGTCTGGCGCACCTGCCGGGCGACGAGAATCAGGTCGGCAATCGCGACCACTTGGTGCCGGTCGACGTTACCAGCGAGCGATGCCAGCGCGCCGTTCGGCATCCGCGTCGTGACCGTCGCCGTATGCTCGAAGGAATCGGGCATCGACAGCAGCAGGACGTTCATCGGTCTTCCCTCCGGACCCTGTCCATTGCCGTGTAGAGGCCTATAGTAGCCTCAAATCCCCTGAGGTCGCGGCGGTCTTGGGGGGGCGGAGCCTGACATGACACGCGACGACATCATTGCCTTGTTCAACCGGCGCGAGTCGGCGTGGCTGTGGCAGGGCGGGCGGCGGCCGGGGGGCAGGTCTGGGAACGGGCGTTATGTTGACTTCCCCCCGCTAATGTTTCCTATCGTCTCGGAACGCGGGACGCAAGTACGCGATCGGCACGGCGTTCGTGCGCCTCTCTGAGAATCCCGAGGGCACGGCCGCCAAGGTCCAGCAGATCGCGCAGCGCCATGGCGCCGAGCTCGTGCCGAGGCATTTCGCTCGGCAGCGGACGCATCGCCCGCCTGAAGGCGCCCCGCGTGCTCCTCGCGTGGGCCGCGCCGGTCTCGACGCTGTCCGCCGGGTTCGCCCGCTACGTGCTCGAGCAGCGCTACGGCCAGCGCGTGACGGCGATGCGCACGGCAACGCTGCAGAACTACGACATGAAGGACTACGACGTCCTCGTGCTGCCGTCAGCCACCTATAGCTTCAGTGACGAGGGGCTGCGCAGGCTGAAGGATTGGATCCGCAACGGCGGCACGCTCATCACGGTCGCCGACGCGTCACGCTGGGCCGCGCGCGATCGCGTGGGACTTCTGTCCACGGACACGCTCATGCGCAACGGCTCGCCCCGAGCGGGACGCGCCCGAGGGGGCGGCGCCGGCCGCAGGGGCGGCCGCTGCCGCCGCGAAACCGGACCCGGCGAAGCCGTTCGACTTCGAGAAGGCGATCCAGCCCGAGCGCGAGCGGCCGGAAAGTCTCGCGGGCGCGATCCTCCGCGTCACGCTGTATCCGTATCACTGGCTCACGGCGGGTCTCGACGGCGACATCCAGACCGTCTACGAGGGGGCGCGGGTGTTCGCGCCGCTGAAACTCGATGCGGGCGTCAACGTGGGCTCGTATGCCCCGGCCGATCGGCTGGTCGCCGCGGGCCTCGTGTGGAAGGAAGCACAGCCCTGATCGCCGAGCGCGCGTTCCTGATGCACCAGCCGACGGGCCGCGGCCACGTGGTCGCGTTTGCCGAGGACCCGAACTACCGCGCCTACTCCGAGGCGACACAGTTGCTCTTCATCAACGCCGTCCTGCTCGGCGTCGCGCACTGATCC
>JANNHC010000453.1:0-1797 GCA_031404215.1 Acidobacteriota bacterium | reverse complement strand
CAGGTTGAAGGTCGCGATGGTCCCGAGGAGGGGCAGCAGCGGAAACGCCAGGATGTTCGCGAACGTCGTGTAGTTGTGGAGCGTCAGCGGCACGGGCGGCGTGAGCGACAGGATCTCGAACGTGAAGAACGGCAGCTGGTGGTGCGCCACGATCTCGTGACGGAACACCCAGAGGTTCCACACATACACCCCGGTGTCGCCGGAGACCGGACCGGGCAGCGCCGTCGCCAGGTGCAACGGCAGCGGCCACGCAAAGGCGATCGCGACACACACGTATCCGACCAGGGCCGCGAGATGAGCGCGGCCCGAACTGGCAGGCATTGGCCCGGGTATTAGATACTCAGCTCAGCCGTCGCGCAAGCTATGGTTTTGGGGTCGCGTGGGGAGGTGGCGGCGCTGACGGACTCGGTGCCGTTGTCGCAGAGGATCCGCTGGGGCCATCCCCGATCGAATCGCAGCCGCTCGAGGGTGCGCGACATCTGGCCTGTTGGGCCTGATCGTCCGAAACGGAACAGCCTCAATAACCGCGCGTTCACAACGGCTTGGGATACGACGGTACTCGCTGATTCGGGCGGCGACTGGTTCGTCCGCCTTCGCCAGCCTGGCCAACGCTTCCCCGATAACCTCGCACTGCCGTTCGACCGCTGCTCGCAGCATGGCCGTCGCCTGATAGTCGGCGAACGTGTAAGAGGGGCGGCCGAGTGGACCGGGAGAAGGTCCGGCAGATCGACCTGCAGTGGCACGACCTGCGTCACGAGGGCGCGTGCCGGCTCCTGAGCGATGGCGTCCACATCCGCACGATCCAGTTGATCCGCGGGCACGCCGACATCAAGAAGACGCAGCGGTCCCTCAACATCACCGACGAATAGCTGAGGAAAGCGATGACGGGGGGTGGGAGGCAACGAACGTGGCGCGCCCGGCAGGATTCGAACCTGCGACCCCCGGCTTAGAAGGCCGGTGCTCTATCCAACTGAGCTACGGGCGCGGAAGGGAATGCCAGATTGTACGACACTCCCTGCCGACGGCGCCGGCCCCGTTGCACTTGAACTGGTGCGGACGGTCGGTGGGCGCCCCAGCGATGTCCTAGGTCGCGCCACTGTAGCACATACTAGGAGTGAGGTGCTACAGTTGTGGCATGAAAGCCTACATCCACGCCCGTCTGGGCAAGGACGAGCGGGCGGCCCTCGAAGCGCTGAAACAATCGACCCGGCAGACCGAATCGGAAATCGTCCGGCGCGGACTGCAACTGGTGGCGGCCGAGGAGCGGCGGCGCCGAAGTGCCCTCCACCTTGCCGGGCGCAGCGTCGGGCGTTTCAAGAACGGTCCGCGAGATCTCTCCACCAACAGGAAGCACCTCGAGGGCTTCGGCGAGTGAATCCCGCAGGAATCCTGCTGGATGCCGGTCCGCTGGTGGCGCTGCTGTCCCGGAACGACGCGAATCATGACCGGGCGCGCCGAATCTTTGCCGACTGCGCGCCGCCGTTCCGCTGTTGTGAGGCGGTTGTGGCTGAGGCGTGTTTCCTGATGCGGAAGGTGCACGCCGCTGGGCCTGCCGACGTCGTCGCGCTTGGAGCACGGGGCGTATACAGCATCGCGATCTCCGCCGAAGAGCACTGGACCAAAATCGAGGCGCTTTTGAAGAAGTATGCGGATCGGCCAGTCTCTCTCGCTGACGCATGTCTCATCCGATGCGCCGAGATTCACCAGGAGGCCAGAGTCTTCACATTCGACAGTGACTTCAGCGTCTACAAGTGGGGGGCGGAACAAGAAGTTCGAATTGCTGTAGGACGGGGGATG
>JANNHC010000452.1:0-3790 GCA_031404215.1 Acidobacteriota bacterium | reverse complement strand
CGCGGCCGCTGCGCGGCTCGCAGACTCGCCGCGCGCGGCGGCCGCAGGCGCTGCCGTATCAGGGCCTTCCCTCAGCCGAGCGATCATCGGCCTCGACGGGCTCAGACCTCTGATCTTGAACTTCCTGTACTCGGCGCGCTTCATGCGGCCGTCGTCGCACACGACTATCGAGGCGACGGTTTCGCTGCCCTGAATCGTGGAAATATCGAAGCACTCGATCCGCCGTGGCGCCGCCGGCAGGGCGAGAACGGCGCGCAGGGTTTCGAGCGCGTCGTAATTGGCCGCGACGTTCTCGTTGAAGCGCGCCTGGTAGGCGACCTCGGCATTGCGGGCGGCGAGATCCAGAAGCCCGCGTTTTTCTCCGCGCCTGGGGACCACGAGACGGACGCGACGCCCCGCTTCACGCGACAGCCAGCCTTCGAGCACCTCGGCGTCAGCCGCGGGAACCGGCACGGGGATGTGGACTTCCGGCGCCGCGACGCGCTCGGCGTAGAACTGCTGGAGCGCCGCCTGCAGCACGTCGCACTCGGTGAGGTCGGGCGCGTCCACGGTGGTCCCGGCCTGCGCCTGATCCGCCCCGCGCGGTGAAGCTGGCCGCAACGCCTCCGTCACGAGCTCGATTCGTTCGACGACCTTGCCGCCGCGCATCTGGAAGATCTGGATGACGGCCCCCGCGGGACCGAGCTTCAGGCCGAAGGCGTCGCGGTCGCCCAGCTCCGGAGACGCCATCTTCTGCTGGCGGGCGCGCAGCGTTTCGATGGTGCGGATGGCATCGCGAACCTGCGCCGCCTGTTCGTAACGTTCCGCCGTGGCGGCCTCGTCCATTCGCTCGCGCAGCGTCAGCAGGAGCTCGTCGTTGCGTCCTTCGAGAAACAGCGTCGTGTGATCGACCGCGACCCGGTATTCGGCTTCCGTACAGCGCGAGCGTACGCAGGGCGCCACGCAGCGCTTGATGTCGAACTCGAGGCATGGCCGCGCGCGATCGCCGGTGATCGTCTCGTTGCACGAGCGGATGCCGAACAGCTTGTGCGTCAGCGACATCGTCCGCCGGGCGAGCGAGGCCGGCATGAACGGGCCCGCGTAGAAATGATCGTCGCGCTCGACGCGGCGGGCGACCAGGACGCGCGGATACGCCTCGCCGGTCGTCAATTGCAGGTAGGGGTACGTCTTGTCGTCGCGCAGCAGGATGTTGTATTTGGGCGCCCGCTGCTTGATGAGGTTATTCTCGAGCGCGAGCGCTTCCACCACCGAGTCCGTGACGATGACCTCGAGCCGCTCCGCCTCGTCGAGGAGCGCGTCGATGCGCGGGCTGGTGCCGTACGCTCCAAGGTAGCTCCGCACCCGGTCCCGCAGCACGCGTGCCTTGCCGACGTACAGCGTGTCCCCATGCCCGTTCGAGTAGAGGTACACGCCAGGCTGTTCGGGCAGCCGGGCTATCTGGGTCTTGAGATCACGGATCGGCATGCGGTACACTGCCCGTTTGGGCGCATTTCTGAACCTTTCATTATACGCCACACCACGTCTATGACCTTTACCGGACTCCTCGGCCGGATGGGCATGTTTCCGATGCAGCTCATCATCGACACCTGCGTCCGGCTGCGGATTCATCCCAATGTCCTCACCCTCGCCGGCCTTGTGATCAACGGAGCGGCGGCGGGCGCGCTCGCGCTCGGCCACTTCGTCACGGCGGGCTTCATCATGGGGATCGCCAACATCTTCGACTTCATCGACGGCAAGGTGGCGCACCAGTTGAAGGCCGTCAGCGTGTTCGGCGGTTTCTGGGATTCGGTAATCGACCGTTTCTCGGACATCGCGCTCTTCATCGGCCTGATCTACCTCTACTCGCGACTGGGCCGCACCGACTACGTGATGATCACCGCGCTGGCAATGATGTTCGCGATCATGACGAGCTACACCCGGGCGCGCGCGGAATCGCTGATCGCGAAGTGCAAGGTCGGCTTCATGGAGCGCCCCGAGCGCATCGTGCTGTTCCTGATTGGCGCCTTCACGAACCGGATGGCGGCTGTCATGTGGGTCATCGGCGTGCTGTCGGTCTTCACCGTGGCCGACCGGATTATCTATACCTATCGCGAGCTCCGCGACAGGGAGCAGGTGGTCGTATGAAGCGCGCGGCCACGCTTCCGGCGCGGATCCTCTGGAATGCCTTCTTCTGGACCTACGAGCGCGCAACCTGGCAATACGATCTGATGGTGATCGCGATCCTGGCGTTCGTCTGGCTGACGCCGCCGGACTGGCTCAACGATCCCATGGCCACCGGCGGCGGACCGGTCGCGTGGATACGGAGATTGATGATGGCTGATTGAGAATGGCTGAATGGCTCATCGACAATCAGCCATTCCCAGTCAGACATCGTCCCGCTCGTCGTGCATCCCCAGGTCGAGCGGTTTGCCGGTGAAATGAATGTCGTGCGCGGCGATTTTGTCTCGCAGCAGGCGCCGCGCGGCGCCGTAATGCGCTTCCGGCACGACCAGGCGGCGCGCGAACGCGCGCATCCGGTAAATGACGACCAGGGTGAGCTGTTCCCCCTCCCGCCACGTCAGCCCGCCGATGCGTGAGTAGGGGATGAAGCCCGCATCGGCCCATATCCCGTCCGCGTAGAAGCCACGGCCGATCTTCAGGCTCAGCGGTACCGCGTACGCGTAATAGAGAAGCATCATCGTCTCGCCGAAGACGTCTGCCGGGCGCATGCGCAGGATCGCGAGCTTGTAGAAGATGATCACGCTCAGGACGGCGCCGATCCCGAGCAGCAGCCCGTAGAACGGAGGCCGCCGGCCGGGCCACGTGAGGAGCGCCGACGACCTGAGGCGCAGGAAGCGGACGAACTGGAACAGCAGGCAGACGTTCGCGACGAAAAACCCGGCGCCGAGCACGACGAGCACCTGCGGCAGCACGTTCACCGCGACATTCTACGACGCGGGTGGGGTTATTGTCCGAGTCGCGGATCGAAGCAGTGACGGCAGCGGGCTTCGTATGTCCCCTGCGCGCCGACGAGCACCCGTTCACTGCTGGCCACGAGCCGCTGGGTGTGGTTCGCGGGCGAGCCGCACACCATGCAAATCGCCAGCGTCTTCGTGATGTACTCGGCCGTTGCGAGCAGCTGCGGCATGGGCTCGAAGGGCTTACCCAGGTAGTCCTGATCCAGGCCGGCCACGATCACGCGCTTGCCCTGGTCGGCGAGCGCGCTGCACACGGCCGGCAACTCGGCGTCGAAGAACTGCCCCTCGTCAATCCCGACCACCTCGGTGTCCGGCAGCACCTGCGCGAGCAAATCCCGCGACGACGACAGGTTCACCGACGCAATTCGCATCTCGCTGTGCGAGATGATGTGATCGTCGCCGAAGCGATTGTCGATCTTCGGCTTGAAGATCTGGACCTTCCGTTTGGCAATCTGGGCGCGGCGCAGCCGCCGGATGAGCTCCTCGCTCTTTCCGCTGAACATGCTGCCGGTGATCACTTCGATCCATCCGGAATTGGGGCGGTGCTGGATGATGTCCATTTCTTACTTCGCTCGGTGGGGCCCCTTGACTGTCCCCACCTCGCTGCGCGCTCGGGGCCGCTCTCAAAGAATTGCTCAGGCTCTCGACAGGTACTCCCCCGTGTCCGTGTTGACCCGGACCTTGTCTCCGGTGTTCACAAACGGCGGGACGTTGACGACGAGTCCGGTTTCAAGCCTCGCGGGCTTGATCTGGTTGCTCGCGGTCGCGCCCTTGATACCGGGAGCGGTGTCCTCGACCGTCAGATCCACCGTCGGCGCCAGCTCGATGCCGAC
>JANNHC010000451.1:0-5170 GCA_031404215.1 Acidobacteriota bacterium | reverse complement strand
GCGGTTGTAAACCTGGAAAATCGCCTGTCCTCCCGGTGTCAGCACCCGCCGGCATTCGTCCACGAGCGCCTGCGGATTCGCCGTGTACTGCACGACACCATGCGCGTACACGAGATCGAACGTGGCGTCGGCAAACGGCAGGTGCTCGCCATCGGCCTCGCGCAAGTCCGCCTGGAGGCCCTGCTGCTCGAAATTCTGGCGCGCAAGCGCGATCGCAGACGACGAGAGATCGACGCCTGACACCACCGCGCCCCCCTTCGCAAAGCGCGCGAGGTCCGTTCCGGCGCCACACCCGACCTCGAGGACGCGGCGGCGGGCGTAGCCCTTGAAGTCCACGAGCCGGAGCAGGTGATGGAGTTTCTCGAAGTGGTACTGGTCGAGATCCGCGAAGAACCCAACCGAACCGACGGGGTGGCTGGTGATGTCGAGATCGTGTATGTGCCGATTCCAGTACTCGCGGACGTGGGCAGTCGCAGATGCGCCGGATGGTGACACGGCGCCTACTATAAGATAAAAACGCCAGCATGCGCGCGCGCGACCTCGCACGACTCGACGCCGCCCAGTACGATGTCCTGATCGTTGGCGGAGGTATTCACGGCCTCGCGTGCGCGTACGAGACGGCGAGCCGCGGGCTTCGGGTGGCGCTTGTCGAGGCCAACGACTTCGGTGGCGCCGCCTCGTTCAACCATCAGAAAACGGCGCACGGCGGACTCCGGTCCCTCGGCTCGGGCGACATCTGGCGCGCTCGCGAATCCATCCGCGAGCGGCGCGCGCTCGCACGGATCGCGCCATGGTTTCTCCGGCCGATGCCTTTCCTCATCGGAACCTATCCCTCCCTCGTCAGGAGTCGCCTGGCGATTCGCGCGGCCTTCAAGGCTGACGCGTGGCTGGGGCGGCACCGGAACGACGGCGTCGAGCCGGAGCTGCATCTCCCGTTCGCGCGCCTGGTGTCAAAGGCCGCGACGTTGCGCCTGTTTCCCGGAATCCGGCCGGGGAAGCTGACCGGCGGAGCGCAGTGGTACGACTACCAGATGGCCGAGGCGGATCGTCTGACACTGGCGTTCGCGGCGGGCGCCGATCGTGCGGGAGCCGACCTCGTCAACCATGTCGAGGCGGTGCAGGTGATTCGACAGGACGGCCGCATTGCCGGTGTGATGGCTCGCGACCAGATCACGGGTCAGTCGTTGACGATCAAGGCGGGCGTGACCCTCAACGCGGCGGGCGCGCGAGCGGGGGACGTCCTGCGCCTGCTCGGCGTCGAGCGCCCGTTTCCGCTCGTGAAGGCGATGAACCTGGTCACATCAAGACCCGCGAGCGACATGGCGCTGGCCGCGCCGGGCCGCGACGGCCGGATGCTGACCCTCGTGCCGTGGCGCGGTCACGCGCTCGTCGGCACCAGTCACTCGCCGACCTTCGCGCAACCGGGCGACACGTCGGTCAGCGGCTCCGAAATCGACGCCTTCATTGCCGACGCCAATTATGCCTTTCCGGCGCTCCATCTGACGGCGAACGACGTGACCCTCGTGCACCGAGGCATCGTTCCGGCGCAACCCGGGCGTGGCGGCATTCCCGAACTGAAAGCGTTGACCGAGATTATCGATCACGCCTCCGAGGGCGCCGAAGGCGCCATCACCGTCGTCGGGGTCAAGTACACGACGGCGCGAGGCGTGGCCGAACGCGCCGCCCATGCGGTCGCGGCACGGCTGGGACGCCGCCTCTCGTCGTCGCGAACCGCGGAGACGCCCCTGCCCGGCGCCGGCATCGCCGATCACGAAGCGCTCGCGATTGAAACAGCACGTGGGTTGCGGTTCGAGGTGCCGCTGCCGACGATCCGCCACCTGATCAGGCTGTATGCGGAGTCCGCCGCGGCCATCATCCGGCTGATGCACGAGCGCGAGGACCTGCGCGCGCCGGTCGCCGTCGGTACAGACAGCATCGGCGCCGAAGTCGTGCACGTCATCCGGCACGAAATGGCCGTTCGCCTGGGCGACATCGTGATCCGCCGCACCGGGCTGGGCTCGGCGGGTGCGCCGCCGGCTGAAGCGGTCGAGCGATGCGCGCACATCGCCGCCATGGAGCTCGGATGGGATGAATCGCGGACTCGTGAGGAAGTTGCGGCGGTGACGCGGTTTTACGCGGTCACCGCCTGAGACTCGGGATTCGCGGTTTTGCCGATCGTGATTCGAATCAGGGAATCGTGAAGCCCTTGAACACCCACGTCACGCCGAGCGTAACGCCGATGCTGGGGTCGCGGGACGTCATGCCGAAGATCAATGCGGCATCCGCGCGGACCGTGGCTCGCGTGAAACGGCCGCCAACCCGCATGGCCCCCCGGCTCTCGGTCCCGATCGGGGCTTCCCCCTCGCGCGTGTCGAGCCGGCCGTTGATCTCCCCGACGACTTCCAGCCCTTGCCGCACCGCCCGCGCAACCGAGGCGCCGTAGGTCAGCACGTCGTTCTGGCGATCGCCGCGAACCGGATCCGCCAGGATGCCGAGGCCGACATTGCCGACAAACCGGATCGATTGCACGGTCTTGCCGAAGAGCCCTGACACATAGAAGTCGGTCGTGTCCAGGCCCAGGCCACTTTCATTGCTGGCGTTCGGAAGCTTCGTCGCCAGTCGAATGCCGAACGCGGGCCGCCCCGGCGTTTCCGACAGTAGCCGGATCTTGGTAGCGACAACGATGTCCTCGACCGCGTTGGTTCGATCGCCGCCGAAGTTCAGCTGATTCGAGAGCGGCGCATCCTGCCGCGACGTCACCGACAGCCTGCTGTACAGGCCGCCGTCAATCTGCAGTTCGGCGATCGAGCTGATGCCAAAGCTCACGCCAAGCGTGGGAAACCGCAGCAAGTTTCCCTGGAGGCCAGACGCCGGAAAGAACAGGTCGCGCTGCTGATCGATTCCCCCCTCGAGAAGGACCAGGCCGGCGCCGATCGTCTCCGGATCCTCGGTCACGAGCGGCCGCTGCTGCGCGTAGGCGGACGAGGCGCACACGGCCAGAATCGCCGTAATGGCTGACATTTTTTTCATCAATTGGATCTCCGAAGGAAGTGTCCAGTGGCCCAGTTTCCAGCAGCTCGTGTCGAGAAGGTTGGACAACCGGTCACTGGTCACTGGTCACTACAGCCTCAGCATCAAAGGCACTGCGCCGTCGGCGAAGGCGGCCTCCCGCAGTTCCGGCAAGGGATTGAGACGGCGGTCAAGCAGGTGGCGGCCGGCGACGTTGCCGAGCGCGCGGATCATTGAATTCTTGACTTCGGGATGCTCGACCTCGAGCTGCGCGATCAACCGCTTGACGCGCTGTCGCTGCAGGCTGAGGTCGCCACACGCCGGGCAGCAGCAGCTGATGATCGGAAGCGCTTCGTCCTTCGCGTAGTTGCGGGCTTCCCCTTCTGTCACGAACACGAGCGGTCGAATCACGACGTGCTCGCCGTTGTCGGAGACGAGGCGCGCCGGCATGGCCTTGAGCGAGCCGGCAAAGAACAGGTTGAGCAGCAGCGTCTCGATGAAGTCGTCCAGATGATGCCCGAGAGCAATCTTCGTGGCGCCCACTTCCTTCGCGAGCCTGTACAGCACCCCGCGGCGCAGCCGCGCACATAGAGAACACGGCGTCGCGCCGTCGAGCAGGTCGTCCATCACCTCGCCGATTTCGGTGTGCTCGATGCGACACTCCCAGCCGCGCTGTTCGCAGGTACTGGCGATGAGGTCGTGGCGATACCCGTCGTAGCCGGAGTCCACCGTGACGGCCACGAGCGAAAAGGTAATCGGCGCGCGCTTTCGCAGCACGTCGAGAATGTTCAGCAGCGCCCAGCTGTCCTTCCCGCCGGAGAGGCCGACCATCACGCGGTCGCCGTGCTCGATGAGCTTGTACTCGCTGATCGCCTTCGTGACTTTCTTGGCGAGCCGCGTTTCGAGCTGCGATTTGTAGGCCATGTCTCTCTAATCTGCCACAGAACCCCGCCACGCGGGAACACCGTTCAGGCGGTCAGGTGGTGCACCGTGTCGGCCCAATTCAACTTCGCGCCGGCCGCCAGCGCGGCCGTACCCATCGTCTCGGCTGTGGCGACGTCGTTCATGACGCGACCGAGCGCAGCGGCCAGCGACTGGGGCGTCGGGTCGCACACGAATCCATTCACCCCGTCTTCGACGAGCTCGGCCGGACCGCCGCTGTCGAGGCAGGTGATAACGGCCTTCCGCGACGCAAAGGCCTCCGCCGTCACGAAGCCGTAGTCTTCCTCGAACGGCGGAAAACATACGGCGCGGCAGCGTGCGAGGTGATCGACGAGCTGGGCCTCGGTCAGCCGGCCCGTGAACGTCACGCGGTTGCTGACACCGTTGCGTGCGGCGAGCGTCTCGAGACGCGTGCGATCTTCTCCTTCACCAGCGATGACCGCGCGGATGTGCGATCCCTCGGGCTGCGCCAAGGCCTGGACGAGGAGATCCGCCCGCTTGAGAGGTGTCAGTCGGGAGACCATGAACACGTAATCCCCATACCCGTCGCATCGATACGCGCGCTGGGGCGCCGGCGGGTACAGGACCGTCGAGCGAAGCTCCGGCCACATCGCCAGCCGTTGTTGAATGGTTCGAGACTGGACGAACAGCGAGGTGACGTTCCTCGTGAGGAGATATCGGTCGGCGGCGTGGATCGCGAACCGGCGCGCGCGCTCCTTCACCAGACCCACCCGCCCCAACCCCCTGCTGAAGCGAGGCCAGAGGTCGTAGTACTCCCGCATCGTGTGGTTCAGCCAGCACACGTGCTTCGGATGCCGCACGGCGTAACTCGGGTAGCGCAGGCTGATGACCAGATCGATGGGATGGCCATCGGCCGAACCCACGTCGGTCAACCAGGTGGCGATGTACGCGGACGCCTGGCGGCCGAATCGATTCTGCGGCGTCACGATGATATCAGCCGAGTGGCCGGCGTCGCGAAGCGCCTGCGCCAGCGACCGCGCGATCACCATATGACCGCCGTCCACCATCGGCGGGCTGGATGTGACGACGGCGATCCGGCTCATTCGACCAGCATGGGCTTGACGCGAACGCCAAGGAAGCGTGCGTCCGTGTCGGCGCCGTGGAAGATCGGGACGAACCCGCTGCTGCTCGAGATCGACACGACCCAGACGTACGCGCGGGCCTGGTACCAGAAGCCTGGTGGCAGCGTGAACGAGAT
>JANNHC010000450.1:0-15675 GCA_031404215.1 Acidobacteriota bacterium | reverse complement strand
GCATCACGGTGTGCCACGTTCGTATCACGACGCCGCAGCCGCGCAGCAGATCTCGCTTCAGGCTCTCCTCACGTCGAAGGCGGAGGGGTTCGGGCCGGGCAGCAGCGGGCTGCTCGCGCTCGACTGGTGGAATGGCAACCGATCGACATTGGGTCGTGCCGATCTGAGCGGGTTGCTCGTCGGCATGACGCTGAATACCCGTGCGGAGGAGATCTTCCACGCGCTAGTCGAGGCGACGGCGTTCGGGACCCGCGCAATCGTCGAGTCGTTTACCGACCAGGGCCTCGCGGTATCGTCCATCGTCGCTGGTGGCGGTCTCACCCGCAACACGATGCTGATGCAGATCTACGCCGATGTGACCGGGCGGCAGATTGCCGTCGCGGGCGCTCCGCAGGCGTCCGCGTCGGGCGCGGCCATGCTGGGCGCGGTCGCGGCGGGAGCCGCCGCCGGGGGCTACGGGTCGTTGACGGAGGCCGTGGCCCGGATGGCCCCACGTCCAACAGAGCTGTATGAGCCGATCGAAGACCACCGGGGACAGTACGATGCGCTGTATAGGGAGTACAAGCGCCTGTACGATCACTTTGGCCGAGGCGGGACTGATGTGATGAAGATGTTGAGGACAATGCGGCGAGCAGAGTAAGACAAGCATACAGACTCGGCGGCCGGCCGCCCGGTCGTGCCCGAGGTGGGCTATCGCGACATCAAGGACGGCAAGGTTTCCGACGCGGCCCGCTTGCGCTGCGTTTTCATGTCGTCGCGGCGCCTGCGGCCAGACGCCGCAGCGGCGGCTACCGCGACGCGGCGGTCGGCGCGGCTTTCACGACGAGCTCCACCGGCAGCGCCGCCGATTCATTGCGGAGCGGCGAGTTCACTTCGACCCGCCCCACGATCAGCAGCGCCTGTGTCTGCGCCTGCACCCAGGGCTCGGCGACGATGTGGATGACGCGGCTGGTTTCCTGCTCCGTGATCATGACGCCGTTCAGTCCGACATCGTCCACGCGCACGCCGTGCGGCAGGTTCATCACCGAGATCGGGACACGGCCGGTGAAGCCGTTGTGCCGCTCGACCGTGACCGTCAGCGTCACCTCCCGTCCTGAGGTCACCTCGATCCGCTTCGCATCGGTCGTGACCACCAGGTCGGGTTTCGGGGTCAACGCGATCACGCCGATCGGTTCCGTGGTCTCGGCTTCATGGGACACCGATCGCCCGTCGATCGTCGCGCGGCCGACCAGCTTCAGCGCGACGACGCCAGGCACGTCGTACGTGCCGGAGACCGAGGGCGCGGCGCTCGCCCCACGCGTGGCGTGGCCGGCGGTGGGATACATCGACGGCAGCGTCGCCTTCTGCCGCTCGAATGCCGCGTCTTCGGCGGCCGCCAGCATGAGCACGGTCGCCGCGGCGCCGGCAGGAATCCGGCCGGACGTCGCCGTCAGGCCTGCCGGCAAATCGCGCAGCTCCACGTCGATCGCATCGTCGAAGCCGTCCTTGCGATCGGCCGTCACGGTCACCGACACGCGTCCCCCTCGCGGGATGTTGAACGACTTCGGGTCGAACGTGACCTCGAAGTCTGGGGCCGGCTCGCGTACGGTGAGACGATACGCGTAGCGCTCTCCGTCGAGCCCGCGGACATCCCGAAGGCGGACGAAGTAGTCGCCGTCGGCGGGCGCTTCGAAGTGCAGCCGCGAATCCTTCCCCCCGAACCTGGCTCCGCCATCGTCGTTGACGTAGTCGATCTGGAAGGCCGGCATGCCGTTGGGTTCGAAGCGCGTGCCGGGCGGGTGAATCTGGACCTTGTACACGGCCTCGCCGACCGAGTGGTTGCGCGCGGACGTGTCGAGCAGCGTGAGGCGTCCGGCGCGATAGCGCATCAACTGCACATCGTCATCCGGGTGCGTCGGCAGCGATGCGATCTGCAGCAGCTCATCGCCGATGAGAAGGTAGTCGTTGACGGCGAGCTCGTTCCACGTCGCGAGGCGCATGCTGCGGCGGTCCGAATCGGGATCGTTCAGTGCGATCTCCGTCTGCGCAACGCACCGGATCGCGGCGCGCGGCACGACACGCCCCTCGGCGTCGAGCACCTCGATAATCGAGTCGAGCGGAGAGCCGAGCTGCTGGGCGGTGACGTCCAGCACGAGCTTCTGTCCTTTGCGCGCAGTGAATCGAAAGAAATCCTGATCCGCGCGGGCCACGCCTGCGCTCGCGGCGGTCTCCCGCGTCCAGATACGCCCGTTCACTGTCGAGGAGATCGCCAGCACCTGCGCGACGGCCGGTTCGTCGTTCGGCTCCGCTTCGAGCGCTTCGGGGTACACGCCGAGCGCAACCGCTTTCCTGTTGATTGCGGAGCCTGCAGGCGCGGATGCGTGGATCGGGATGGTGCGGCCGACGAGCGCCGACGCGTCGCCCGCCACCCGCACCGTCGCCGGAGTGGCTAGGTTCACTCCGGTAGCGGTGACGTCGACCGTCGCGCCCGCCGGAACGCCGAGCGGAAATATCCCGGTGACGTAGGGCAGGGCGCCAGCGTAAATCCGGTAGGGGAACCCATTCGCAGCACCCCCGTGCTCGACGTCCTCGATCGTCACGGTGTAGCTGCCGCTTTCGGCGAAGCGCCACGTCAGCACGGAGTCGCGGCTCAGATCGACATCGTTGCTGGCGCCGAGGACCTGGCCCTGCGCGTCGAGCAGCCGGACGATGCTGTCGAGGCGCGATCCCAGCGGACGCGCGACCACCTGGAAGACCATCTCCTCGCCCGCGCGTGCGCGAAACTCGTAGGCGTCGACATCACCGGCGGTTCCGAGCGTCCCGACGAGTGCCGCCGGCAGCGTCACCTTCTGCGCGGCACCGGATCCATTCGGCTCCCGCTCGGCGACCTCCACGAGCGAGCTGACGGCGAAACGCAGCAGGTTGGAGACCCCAATCGGCGTCTCGACACGGAATGCATGCACGGCGTGCGGCACGTTCGGCGCGATGGTCACATCGGCGGTGACTTCGTACTTTTTCGCGTGGTCCTCGATGGGAGCATCAGTGCGGACGACTCCCTTCGCCATCACCGGCTTCTCGATTGGCACTTCCTTCACGGCCGTGATGGTCGTCGCGAACCCGGGCTCGCTGAAAATGAACCGCGTGGCTCCCCCGATGTTCGTCCCCTCGACCGTGACGGTGACGCGCGTTCCGCGCTGGGCGCCCGTCGGGCTCACCTTCTGGAGCGTCGGCGGGGCGGTCTGGGCCGCCGCGATCGATCCGACAGCCAGGATCGCGATCGTGAGACCGATGACAGGCGTCAGGTTGTGTCTCTGTGTATTTCTCATTGGCCCCATCCGTGTTCCTCTGTAGCCGAAACGCGAGCGTCAGCGCGGCACGACGAACTGTTCCCCGGAACGGCCGCCGGCGACCCCGTAGAGGCCGAGCGTTCCGTCGTAACGGCCGGCAGCCAGTAATTTCCCGTCGGCGCTGAGCGCGAGGCCCATCACCCAGTCGGGCTGCGCCTCGAAGGCCTGTTTCTCCTTCAGCGTCGCAGCGTCCCACAACTTGATCATCCGGTCCGCGCCCGCCGAAGCCAGGATCGCGCCGTCTGGTGAATACGCCAGCCGGAGAACGGACTCGCCGTGGGCGAAGGTGGATGATTGCAGGGTCGCGGTATTTCCGCCGCCGGAGGACGTGTCGCCGTTCCAGGCCCATATGCGGATCATGCGATCCGCCCCAGCGGCTGCGAACCAGCGGCCAGACGGATGGACGGCCGCGGTGTATACCGCGTCGAGCGAATCGTTGACGGTGAACAGGCGCTTCCCCGTCGACACGTTCCATACCTTGACGGTCCGGTCCCCCGCCGCCGACAGCAGCTGCGTGCCGCCCGGCATGAACGCGACGGCATACACAGCATCCGAATGCTCCTTCAGGGTCGCGATCACTTTGCCGTCGGCGACGTTCCAGAGCTTGACCAATTTGTCGTAGCTCGCGCTGGCAATCGTCCCGCCGTCCGGCGAGAACGCGATCGCCAGGATTGAATCCCTGTGCCCTTGAATCGTGGAGACGAGTTTCGGGACCGCCGCCGTCATATCCCAGATCTTGATTTCGCCGTTGCGGCCCGAGGAGCCGCCGGCAACCGCGAGCCTCTTGCCGTCCGGCGAAAACGCGACGGCTCGTATGAGATCTGCGTGATCTTTCAGCGTCGCGGTCCACGTGCGGTCGGCGAGCGCCATCACGTGCACCGATTTGTATGTGCCGACGGCGATCCGGCGCGTCAGCGGGTCGAACGCCAGCGCTGCGACGGCGCCCGCTGCCGGGACAAGGGGTTTGACGTCCGGGATCTCGACCTCTCTTCGCGCCACCGCAGGTCCGTCGGTCGCTTCCGGCCCTGGCGCCCCTTCGTCAATCCAGCGGCGAATCAACTCCACCTGCGCCCGTGGAAGCGGGTCCTCTTTGTACGGCATTCGGGGCTTCAGCCTGCCCTCGATCATCTGCATCAGCCGGCTCGCGGCGCTGTCGCCCGGCACGAGCGCGTTGCCATGCTCGCCGCCCGCCACGAGCGAGGCGTAGCTGTCCATGAGCAGTCCACCCTTCTCGTCGTCGGCATTGTGGCAGTGCTCGCAGCTCTCGCGGAGGATCTCGTCCACCTGGCTGAAGGAGACGCCCGGCGACGCCGATCCGTTCTGCACCCGCGGCGCACGTGCGGCACACGCCACGGCCAGGAGTGCGGCCAGAGACGCGGCGGCGACGGTAGCGCCGGCCGGAACAGGGAAGCGGCCGTTTTCTATCCACATTTTTCTTATGGCGCGTCGCGCGTGCGCGCTGCGCGGCGGCTGATGGCTCTCGACGATCAATGGTTGAACAGGAATTCCCGTCCCGTCAGGACGGCCCACGCCAGATCCTCGAGTACGGGGCGCCGCGGGGAATCAGGCCCTCCCCGCGCCAGCCCATCGTCCATCGCGCGCGACAGCGTACGGAGCTCCTCATCGCTCGGATGGCGACTCAGGGCAGCGAGATAGATCCGTTCGACGGCAGTCCTGTTGTCGCTCTTGCCATCGATCAGGATCTGAATCAGGCCGCGCGGCGCTGCGAGCTTCTGGTTGATCGTGTCGCCGTTGATGACGTGCAGCGCCTGCGTGATGCTCGGCTCCTGCTGCCGCTCCGAATCAGCCGCCGTGACCCGCGGTGGACGGCCGAAGGCGGTCAGAAAGTACGAGTCTACAGCCGCGTCCGGCAACTGCAACGCCCGTCGGCCCGGGTACCCTGGAAAATTCTCGGCAACGCCCGTCACCTGACTGATCGCATCGAGAATCACTTCGGCCGGGAGCCGCCGCGCGATGTAGTGCGAGTGGTACTTCAGATCGGCGGCGTTGGTCGCGGTCGGTCTGGAAGACAGCTGGTACGTCGTCGAATTCATGATCGTCCGGACGAGATGTTTGACCTCGAAGCGATGCGCGACGAAGTCGCGTGTGAGCGCCGAGAGCAGCGCCGGATTGGACGGCGGGTTGGCGTCGCGGATATCGTCGACCCCCTCCACGAGCCCGCGCCCCATGAAATTCTTCCAGACTCGATTGACGACCGCCCGCGCAAAGAACGTGTTGTCCGGAGAGACGAGCCATTCGGCGAAGAACTGCCGGCGGTCCGTCTCGGCCTCGATCGGCAGCGAAGGCCCGTCCAGCGGCCGCGGGGCAAGGGGCACGTTGAGCCGGGGATGGTTGATCTCCCCCGTGCGCGCCGGATAGACGATGAGGTCCCCCCGGTCCGGCCCGTTCTTGACGGCGATCCGCGAGAACAGATTCGCCATCTGGTAGTAATCCTTCTGGGTCCACTTTTCGAGCGGGTGGTTGTGGCAGCGCGCGCACGTGATCGAGAACCCCATGAACGTCATCGCGACATTTTCGGTGACGTCAATCGGGTTCTTGTGGAGGACGTAGTAATTGGCCGCCCCGTTCGCGAGCGTGTTGCCGGAGGCGGTCAGGAGCTCGCGCGCCATCTGGTCCCACGGTTTGTCGGCCGCCACGCTCGAGCGGATCCAGTTGTAGTAGGACCACATCGCGTTCGAGGGCAGGCTCCTGCTCGACACGAGCAGCAGGTCGGACCACTTGTACGCCCAGTAATCGACGAACTCCGGACGCTCGAGGAGCGCATCAATCAGACGGGCGCGTTTACCAGCGCTCGTGTCCGACAGGAACGCACGAACTTCCTCCGGCGCAGGGAGTATGCCTGCGGCGTCGAGATAGGCACGCCTGATGAATTCCGTGTCCGACGAGAGCGGCGACGGCTCGATGTTGAGCTCCGACAGCTTGGTCAACACCAGCCCGTCGATGAAGTTCGCGCGCGGTGCACGCGCGTACGCCGCCGCGTCGATATGGTGGGGGAAGGGCGACGTGATGCGTGCCGTGACGATCTGGCTCAGATACCATGCGGAGATGGCCGCCTCGCCTGCCCCCTGCACTTTCGCGACGCCGTCTTCACTCACCGTCGCCACGGCCCCCTCGTTCGAGGAGAACTTGACCCAGCGCGTCACGTCCTCCGCGTGGCCATCGGAGAAGTGCGCGCGGACGACCAGCGGCTGCTCGTCCCCGGGCTTCAGCCGCGCCGCGGACGGAAAGACCTCGAGCCGGGTCATGGACGGATCCCAGTCGGCCGGTGCCGGGGTGCCGGCGGCGATCCACTGCGCGATCACGCCATATTCCGGCGAGCGGGTCGCGAAACGCTTACCGCCGCCGTGCGAGACGGCGAGGGTCGGCTTCAGAAGCATGAGGCTTCTGGCAGGCTCGACCTTGTTGATGCGGCGCGCCGCGGCCTGGCGCGTCAAGGTCAGGTAGTCGAGATCCGGATCGTATCCGCGCAGCGTCAGCTTGAATCCGTTCTTGCCAGACAGCGAGCCATGGCACGGGCCCGAGTTGCACCCGGCGCGCGTGAGAACGGGCACGACGTGGTTACGGAATGTCAGCGGATAGGGCGCGGATGCCCGTTCGACCTCGACGACCGTCGACGCCGACACCTCCCCGGCGCGCGCGGTGATGATGGCGCGGCCGTCGCTGACCGCCGCGACGACGCCGGCGGCGTCTACAGTGGCGACGTTCGGATTGGAGGACGCGAACGTCGACGTGGCGGTGCGGTTACCGGTGTAGGTGGTGCCGGCGCGCGCCTCCACGATGAGCTGCTGCCGGCTGCCCTGCCCGCGCAGGACAACGGCGTGAGGAAGAATGGCAAGGTCGCCGGTCCCGTCGCGCGTGTCCGCCTTGGGCGCGCCGAACGCGCCGGACAGCACGACGACGGCCGCAGAAGCCAGCAGCGCGCGAGATAATCTGGGCATATCGGTGATCCGAGAAGCGTCAGAAGAGCTCTGCGATCGGGTGGTGGCCGTAGTCGACGACCGGCACCGGCCGGTTCGACGCGCCGACGATCGGCGTTTCGATATCGATGCCCAGCGCTTTGTAGATGGTCGCCGCGATATCGGGCGGGGAAATCGGGCGGTCCTTCGGATACGCGCCGATCTCGTCCGACGCGCCGATCACCTGCCCGCCTTTGATCCCGCCGCCGCCCATCAGCATCGTCCAGCAGTTCGTCCAGTGATCGCGGCCGCCCGCGGGGTTCACCTTCGGCGTGCGGCCGAACTCTCCCATCGCGAGGACGAGCGTGTCCTGCAGAAGTCCGCGATCGTGCAGATCCTCGAGCAGGGCACTGTAGGCATGGTCGAACATCGGGCCGATGAGGTCGCGATAGCACTCGATCGGGCTGAAAGGCGCGGAGCCGTGAATATCCCAGGTGATTTCGTTGAAGACCGTCTCGAACATGTTGACGGTGACGAACCGCACGCCCCGCTCGATCATCCGGCGGGCCAGCAGGCAGCTCATGCCGAAGCGGTTGCGGCCGTAGCGGTCTTTCGTCTTGTCGTCTTCTTTTGACAGATCGAACGCAGATCGCGCCGACTCGGACGACATCAGCCGGTACGCGGACTGGAAGTTGCTGTCGAGCAGCCGTGCGTCCGGGATGGACTCGAGGTGCGAAACGGCGTTGTCGACCAGGTGCCGCATCGAGGAGCGCCCGTCTACCCGCATGGACGGCAGGTAATCGGGGGACACGAGGTCCGGCACCTGGAAGTTGGCGTCCGACGGATCGGCGTTCAGAACGAAGGGATCGAAGGTCTTGCCCAGGAAACCCGCGTTCTGGCCGTGGGGAAGGTTCCCGCCGGTGTTGCCGATTGGCCGGGGCAGCAGCACATGCGGAGGCGCGTCCCCTTTCGGTCCCTTCAGCTTGCTGAGGACGCATCCGAAGTGCGGCTGCTCGTTGCCGAACTGGAAGAAGCGTCCAGTCTGCATGTACTGATGCCCGACGTCGTGGACGCCGGCGCCGGTGTGATAGACCGACCGCAGGAGCGCGTACTTGTCCGCGTGCTTCGCCATCCGCGGAAAGATTTCGCTGATCTGGATGCCGGCGACGTTGGTCGGGATCGCTTTGTACGGCCCGCGGATCTCCGCGGGGGCGTCCGGCTTCATGTCCCAGGTGTCGAGCTGGCTGGGACCGCCGACGAGCATCAGCATGATGCAGTTCACGTCGCGCGCGGGATCGACCTGACCGGCGGCCTTCAGCGCGAGGAAATCACTCAGCGTGAGTCCGAGCAGCCCGAGAGAGCCCGCGTGCAGAAAATCCCGGCGCCGCATGCCGTCGCAGAAGTGGACGCTCTTTTCTGCGTCGAATCGGAACATCAGCCGCCTCCGCTTTCGAGGGATCCGACGACCACCGCCTCCGGGTGAGCTCGAATCGAGAGTACGCGCCGTGGGCCGGCGTGTCAATCAACGCGACAGTTCGTCAAAGTCTTCCGTTCGCCAGCCCTGAGGCGTTCCAACAGAGCGCCTTTCCCGTTTCGCTCGGGCGTGCATCCAAGAAGGCCCGCGCGACTATACTCCCTTTGTCAAAATCGAAAGGGGCTGTATATGGAGTACAGCGCCTGTACGATCACTTCGGAAAGCGCACGAAGGCGCTGGAGGCTACCCGAGATGAAGCAGAGAGGAGTCATGAACGTGAAAATTTGCCTTGTCGCAACCGGGCTGGCTGTCGCGCTCGGTATGGGTGTTTCGACACCGCAGGCCCAGAGCGCGCCGCCCGCGGGCTTCGTGTCGCTCTTCAACGGAAAGGATCTCACGGGCTGGAAGGTACCGGTCGGGGACAATGGCCACTGGAAAGTCGTCGACGGCGTCATTGACTATGACGCCGGGAGCGAGGCCGCGAAAGACAAGAACCTTTGGACCGAGAAGTCGTACAAGAACTTCGTCGCGAGGATCGATTGGCGCATCAAAGCGACCCCTTACGTGAGCAAGAGCATGCGAATCGTGATGCCAGACGGGCACGATAAGTTGGATGAGAACGGGAAAGTCATCAACATCACTGCGCCAGATTCCGATTCCGGCTTCATCCTGCGCGGCGCTGTCAAAGCGCAGCTCAATATCTGGTGCTGGCCGGTCGGGTCAGGCGAGATGTATGGGTACCGCACGGATCCCAAGACGCCTCCCGACATCAGGGCGGCGGCGACTCCCAAGATGAACGCGGACAAGGACATTGGCCAGTGGAATACCTTTGAGGTCACCGCTCAGGGAAGCACGGTGACAGTGGCCCTGAATGGCAAGACCATCATCGAAAAAATCACGCTGCCCGACTTACCCGCGGAAGGCCCGTTCGGGTTGCAGCACCACGGCGGAGTGAAGGATGGCGTCTACACGGGCATCCCGGCCCTCGTTCAGTTCCGCAACGTTTACCTGAAGGAATTGCCGTAACGACTCTCAGACGCGAAGAGAGGTCGCTCGAGATTCGATCGGCCGGCGCGCCTCGCCGGCATATGCGTGGAGACGCAAGGGCGTTTCGGATGCTGCAGGAAGCGTACGAGTCATCTGACGTGCTGGTCGGCAGGTCCGCGGCAAGGCACGCGAAGCCAAAACCCAAGCGGAAAGCGAAGTCGGCGCGAAGAGCCGGCTCCTTCACGGCCAAACCAAAGAGGCGATAACCGCGAAGGCCCGCCTAGTGCTCAGGCACTGAGCACACCGGGAACTTGCCGAGCGCCGTGTTGCCCGCGTAGCCCAGTTCCTGGAGCAGGCCGACGCGAGACGTGTAATACCCATCTGCCGTCAAGTTCTTGATGAGGCGGAAAAACCTGACGGGCAGGCCAGGATCGGTTTCGAGCGCGGCGCCTGCCGCGGTTGCGGGCCGTGCCGGCGGGTCCCTGTCGGTGAGCGCCACGTAATACACCGCCTTACCCTGCGCCTCGGTTCGAAACCGCCGGCGCTGCGCCTCGCGTTGCTGGCGATCGATCTCGTCGCTGAGCGGCTGCAGGAGCGCGGCCTGCTCGGCTTCACCGAGCAACAGGAACTCACGTGAAAACCTGGCCTTCGCCTGCCCATCCAGCCACGCGAGCCCCGCACGGACCGCTGGTTGATGCTCCGCGTTCAGCGAAACGACGCGATCGATATAGTCTGGGACGCCGGCGGCAGCCGCGCCCGGCGTGTCGGTGGGCGGGATGATCACGTCGGTGAGTCGCGCGAGCGTGGCGTACTCGGCCGGCGTGAAGAACGCCGGCGCGTAGGGCCCGGCCGCAGGCGTCTGGGCCAGCGTGGCGTGCACGTGCTGACCGTAGAGCTCATCTCCCGCAAAGGGAAACGCACAGCTGACGCCGATCGCGCCAAGCATCTTCAACGCATGTCGGCGGGTTTCCGTCACATCTCACTCCTTCGCAACCGTTCGCCGATGTGCTCGGCCGCGCGCGCCGCCAGCGCCATGATCGTGTGGGTCGGGTTCTTCTCTGATGCCGACGGGAACACGCTGCCGTCCACGACGTAGAGATTCGGCACGTCATGCGTCCGGCAGTCGGCGTTGACGACCGACGTCTTCGGATCATGACCCATTCGGCACCCGCCCAGTTCGTGGTTGGGCGCCGGACCCTCCGGCACGGTCAGGATTTCCGCGCCGGCCTTCTCGAGGATCGCGAGACTCCAGCGCACCATGTCGTTGAACAGCGCCTCCTCGTTAGCGCCCCACTGCACGCGCCGTCGCGCCACCGGCAGGCCGAACGTGTCGGTCCGTTCGCGGTCGAGATCGACATACGACTGCGCGTTCGGCAGCATCTCGCCGTACGGCGTGAACTGCACAAAGGCCGGGTACGCCGCCTTCACCGACGTCTTGTAGGCGCGCCCGAAGCCGCGGACGGTCTTGGCCCACCCGGCGAAACGCCGGTTCTGGTAATTGATCTGTGCGCCGAAACTACGGGCATAGTTCCGCTTCTTGTTGTGCATGAAGGACGGGACGTACGCGTGATCCAGAAATCCCTCGTCGTTAGTCGGCCGCGTGCCCCGCAGATCCTCGAGCACGCACTCGATCCCACCCGTGAAGTGGGGAATGAAATGCCGGCCAAGGTGGCCGTTCGAGTTGGCCAGGCCCATCGGGTAGCGACGGGATGTGGACATCAGCAGCAGCGCGATACTCTGGACGCAGGCGCACGCGACGACCACGCAGCGCCCGCGCACCTCCCCCTCACGCTGGTGCACGCGGTGCACGTAGCGAACACCCGTCGCGCGGTTCTCGTCCGACATGAGCACCTCGCGGACGATGCAGTCGGAAAACACCGTGACGCGCCCACTCTGCTCCGCCGGGGCGATGTGGACGTCCGCCGAGTTGTACTTCGCGACCACATCACATCCGGCCATGCAGTTGCCGCAAAAGTGACAGGCGGGGCGCGTGCTGGTTGGTACGGTGAGCGTGGCTTTCCGCACATGGATCAAGGTCGCACCCAGCGATCGCGCCGCGCGCTGCATGATCTCGTCGCTGCATTTCAGCGCGACCGGAGGCAGGAACACGCCGTCTGGCAGATCTTCGAGACCGTCGAGATGGCCGCAGACCCCGACTTCCCGCTCGATCGTCTCGTAGTAGGGTGCGATGTCCTTGTAGTCGATGGGCCAGTCCTCGCCGGCTCCCTCATATGTGCGTCCCTTGAAGTCTCGCTGGCTCAGTCGCAGCGCGACCGCATTCCACAGCATCGTCTTGCCGCCCACGCCGCGGCTTCGTTCCGAATCGAACCCGGCCTTGCCGGGTCGCATCGTTGGAATCTGGCGGTTGGGAAAGTCGAACGGCATCGCGTGCGTGTTGAAGTCGGTACGCGTGTTCACGCGCGGACCGCCCTCCACGATGGCCACCCGCACGCCGCGCCGTGCAAGGTGCGACGCCAGGGTGCCTCCAGACGCACCGGATCCGACGATGACGACGTCAAAGGTGCCACTCTGCATGGCCGCCGCGAAGTCTTCCTCTTTCATCACATCCGTCGGACGACGATCGCAGCAGGACGTGCTGCTGTCAAGTGAGCATGCGGAACGGCCAACCGACCCGCCGCGACACGCCGCAATGCGCGATGCATTGGGCGTAGAGCCCTACATTGATGAGGCTTCAGCCGGCCTTCAAGACATCGACGGGCGACGCCGCAGTTCTCTTACTTGCGGCGGGTGTAGGTGATCCGCATCGCCTGCATTTCTTTCCCATCAGGGCCCGGCGCGTAGGCGGTCATCACCCGCGTGCCTCCGTCCCGCCACTCGGTAACGGTTCGCGTCTTGACGACTTTGCCGAACATGTCAGGCCCTTCCATCGAGCCGGTCAGTTTTTTCGTCGCGGGATCGTACGTGCCCTCGGTGACGGCAAGGCCCATCGACATCGAATCAGTCCAGCTGCCTGCGTACTTCTTCTTCACCGAATCCCACGCGGTAACGCCGTGTCCATGGAACGCAACGCCCGGCATCGCCTCCCCCTTGAAATCCGTGATGAGACACAAACCACCACAGCCGAGAGTGTTGACTTCGACGCCTTTGGACGTCATCGGCGGCGCGCCCGGACCGGGAACCATTTCGACGGTGGCGTCCCATGTGCCGGCGTCCATCTTCAGAATTTCGTGCTCGGGACCAGCCTTCGGCAACGGGGGCATCTGTGGCGTGCCTGATTGCGCTACGGCCACCCGGGCGGAGCTCAGGGCGAGGAGAAGTACAGCAAATTGAACTAATCGGAACAGCGTCACGACGGTCACCTCCGCCAAAAATATACTTCAGAATCTCGAAATGGCCCGCGCACGACCCCGTCAGCGGGCCTGCCGTGCAACGAGCCGCCGCCTTGACAGCGGCAGCATGAGGTGTATCCTACCTGACTAGACCGATTGGTCTAGTCAGGCAATGACGCCTCAAAAGGAGCAACGAGTATGCGGGTAGCGAAGGAGACGGTCGACGTTCAGCTGGAGATTCCAGGTGCCGTGATTCGTCAGCAAATGGATTTTGGCGACGTGAGCGGGTTCGACACCATCAGCGGCGAGTATTTCACTCTCTCGGCGGGCGTCGACACCACCCCACTCTTCCAGGGACTGGAAGGCGACCTCTGCCAGTGCCCCCATTGGGGGTTTGTCTTGCGCGGGCGGCTCACCACGACCGATGCGAACGGCGCGCGGGAGACGGTCAATACGAATGACCTGTTCTACTGGCCGCCCGGGCACAACGTGAAGGTCGACGCTGACGCGGAGATCGTCATGTTCAGTCCCCAGCGCGAGCACAGCCACGTCATCAAGCACATGATCGCGAAGGTGAAGGGCTAGCTCTCTGGCTCACGCACATGCGCGTGGCAACGGTCGGCGGTCTGGCCCTGATCGATAGCCGACAATGCAGATGACGCATTCAACGAAGCAGCGCCTGCTCAATTCGGGTTTGGCCATGCTCCTGCGGCATGGCTATAACGATTTGGGCATCCAGGCTTTGCTGACGGCCACGGGGACACCGAAGGGCTGCTTCTATCATCATTTCAAGGACAAAGAGGACTTCGCGCTTCAAGTCATCGACCAGTACACGCGTGAGGTGCATGCGGGCCTTGACGCCTGCCTCGGAGACAAGGGGCCGCCCCCGCTCGATCGAGTGCGTCGCTTCTTCGAGATGACGCAGCAGCACTACCGGAAAGAGGGTTACATGGGTTGCCTGCTGGGCGGACTCGGACAGGAACTGTCGTGCGTGAGCGAGGTGTTCCGGCGCAAGATCGAGGAGTGCTTTGCTGAAATCGCCGAGCGTCTGTCCTTCTGCCTGGAAGAGGCCAGACAAAGAGGCGACATCCCAGCCGATTCCGATGCTCGGCACATGGCGAGCTTGCTGGTTGACTGCTGGGAAGGTGCAGCACTTCGCAGCCGGCTGCAGCGGGATGCCGCGCCGCTGAACGCGATGCTCGACTTCTACTTCCGTTCGGCAGTCGCTCGCTGACCCCGCATTTCTCCCTTCCCGAGACCCGGAAGGCCTTGATCGAGAGCGGGCTCACCGCGGAGGTGAACGCCGCGGTCCTCAGTCGCGTGGCATGACGTCCACGCTGTCAGAGCAGCTGTCGACTCTTGGGCAACCTGGACCTGGCCTCTCTTGACGTCGTGCCGTTCCCGATCTCAAAGCAGCACCGCGGACGCTGAGCGCGCTCGCAGCATTCGTGAACGGAGGCGCCTACGAATTCCTTGACGAGACTTTCCATGGCCCGACACACCGCCGGGTGTTTCCCGGTCAAGGCCGATAACGGGCACCCCTCACCGCGGATGATGTAACGACCGTTCTCTTCGACGTGAGTCACGGCGCCGAGTTGCTCGTTCAGCAGTTCGCTCGTGGCAATGACTCTGGCCCGCAGAGTACCCGAAGGGCGCCCGGAGGATAGTTGACCGGCGAGCTTCGTTCCCGCCTCTCTCAGTAATGCATCAACCTGCCGCGCCGGCAGGCCCTTGGCGAACACGTCAACGAGTTGGGTCAGCAGCGGAATATAGGCTTGCGACAGAAGTTGCTCGACCTCAGCTGTCAGCTCAAAGACTCGTGACGGTCTCGTGGTTCCCGGCCTCTTGCCTACGCCGCGGACGACGCCGTCCCGCTCCATCGCGGTGATCTGTACTCGTACCCCGCTGGCACTGAGTCCGAGCTTCGCCGCCATATCGTCGATGGTCAATGGTCCCCGCTGGAGAAGGCTGACGATGCGCCCACGCGCGGTATCGAGTAGCTGTTGTCTGAGCATGTGAGTCCGCGATGCCGAAGATCTGGGTGCGGTCGTTGAACGGTGTCGATGTCGTCGATTGCGACAACGGGCGCTCCAGCCGACCAAGTATGGAAAGGCATTTACGCCCACCGACGCTCGTCGTCTACGGCCCTGCAGTTTACTCGCCACAAAACCGTGATGTTGGAAGGCCTCCAATTTGCAAGATACGCAAGATTGGTATTGCGTATCTAACTCATCAGCGTCGACCCAACTCAACGGTGAGATGCCGTGAGCCCCGTCTTCGAATCGACGGCGGTGAGCAGTATTGAACAGCTGACCCATCGAAGCTAGTAAAACTGTTTTCCCAGCGGAGGCAGCGAGACATGGCAATCCAAGGAACACACACGACGGATCCGACGCAGCGAAAGACGCAGGTCCGCGTGTCAGCGCTGGCCCTCATCATGTTCACCGCGGCGACGGCACTCAGCGCTTGCGGAACGACGAAGCCGACTGCCGAAGGTACGCCGCCTGCAGGCACCGCGGAGCCTCAAGCCAAGCAGGAGTCGTCAGCAGCAGAGATCGCAGAGGGCCAGCGAGTTTTTCGTTTCGAGACCTTCGGTGACGAACAACTCTGGACTGACAAGCTCCGCCTGAACGAGGTCGTCGAGAAGAACGTGGATCCGACGACTGCGCTCAAGGTCGGGC
>JANNHC010000449.1:0-6621 GCA_031404215.1 Acidobacteriota bacterium | reverse complement strand
GTCGCGGCGGCCCACACGCGAGGGTTCCACGCCGCCCGCCGCAAGGCGTTCGTGGCCGACGGATCGATGCAGAACCCAGTAAAACCGGTACTCTAGGGCCGGATCACCGTCCCATCGAGGCGCCGTGTGGTGCCCCACGAGTAATCGAAGTTGGGCGGACCCGCGGGGATCGGGAATTTTGCCGCGAGCGCTTCGTTGACCTCGATGCCCAGGCCCGGCTTCTCCTGCGCCAGCATGTAGCCGTTCTTGACCTCCGGGCAGCCGACAAACACTTCCTGCGTTTCCCTGGGAAAGCTGCCGCCTTCGTGCACGCCGAAGTTATAGCTCGTCAACTCCAGCGCCAGCTGTGCCGCGTGCGCCAGCGGGGACGCATCGCCCGGACCGTGCCACGCGGTGCGGACGCCGAAGAATTCGCTCAGCGCACCGACCTTCCGCGCCGGACTCAATCCGCCAATCTGAGAGATGTGGATGCGGATGAAATCAATCAGCCGCTCCTTGATGAGCGGGAGATACTCCTGCTGCGTGTTGAAGAGCTCTCCCATCGCCAGCGGAATGCTCGTCTGCTGACGCAGCAGCCGGAAGTGATCGTTCTCCTCCGGCGGGAACGGATCTTCGAGGAAGAACAGCCGGTACGGCTCGAGCGCCTTGCAGAGGTTGATCCCCTGGTTCAAGGTGATGCGCTCGTGCACGTCGTGAAGCAGTTCGACCTCGTCGCCGAGCTTGGTGCGCAGGTGCTCGAAGAACTTCGGCAGCATCCGCACGTAGGGGGCCGGCTCCCAGATCGCGCGCGGGTTGGTCGGGCCTACAGCCTCATTCGGCCTGCCGGCCGCCGGTGCCGTACTGCGCGCCCCGTACCCGGCATACCCGGGGGTCGCCACCTGCACTCGCACATGGCGGAAGCCCTGCTCCATCGCCCGCCGCGCGTTTTGTTCCACGTCCTCGAAGCTGTTGCCGCTTGCGTGAAAGTAACAATCCGCGCCGTGCCGCACTTTGCCTCCGAGCAGCTGATAGAGCGGCATCCCCGCGCGCTTCGCCTTGATGTCCCAGAGCGCGATGTCCACGCCGCTCATGGCATTGAACAGTACCGGCCCGTTGCGCCAGTACGAGCTCACGTAGCTCGACTGCCAGATGTCCTCGATTTCGTCCACGTTGCGGCCGATGAGAAACGGTTTCAGGTACTGCTCGAGCGCCGTCTGCACGACGAGCGCGCGCTGCGTGAAGGTCGCGCATCCCCACCCCACGAGTCCCGGCTCGGTCGTCTCGATCTTCACGACCACGAGCCGGATGTTGTTCGGCGCTGTCAGGATCGTCTTGATATCGCGAATCTTGATGGGGGCGGTCCCGGCAATCGCCTGGGCGAAGCCGGGATGCAGGAAGGCCGACGCCACATCGGGCGCAAGCGTATGCGCGAGCGAATCCGTGGCGGAAAGCAACGAGGCGCCGCCGGCCATCGAGAGCGAACGTAATGCGTCACGACGCTTCATGGTGTGTCTCCTCCAAGAAAAAGAGCTTCGAGCTTTCACGTGATTGATTCCCGCGACGGAGGCAACGGAATTCCGTTATCTCGAGACTGCTCTTCGCTGCCTCATCGCGAGGGCGAGCGACGTCAGCCAGATAGCGATGGTGGCGAGGCCGAGGCCCGCGGCGATCGGGCGATCGAAAAACGCCGTCACGTGGCCGCCGGCCTTGATCATCGACGTGACGAAATGCTGCTCCAGCATGCCGCCCAGCACCATCCCGAGAATGGTCGGGGCGATCGGAAAATCGTTCGCCTCCATGAAATACGCCAGCACGCCGAACGCGAGCATCACGCCGATGTCGAACACCGAGTTGTTGATCGCGAAAGCGCCGACGACGCAGAAGAGCAGGATGATCGGCATGAGGACGCCGCGGGGGACGCGAAGGACGTTCTTCGCGAGCTTGATCAGCAGCCAGCCGAGCGGCACCATCAGCAGGTTCGCCAGGAAGAAGACGATGAACACCGCGTAGATGTTCTCCGGGTTCTCCAGAAAGATCGCCGGACCCGGATTCATGCCCTTGAGGTAGAGCACGCCGATCACGATCGCCGTAATCGAGTCGCCGGGGATGCCGAACACCAGCGCGGGTATCCATGCGCCGGCGAGGGCCGCATTATTGGCCGCGCCGGATTCGATGACGCCCTCGATGTGCCCCGTGCCGAACTTCTCCGGCGTCTTCGAGAAGCGCTTGGAAATCGCGTACGAAATCCAGGCCGCGATGTCGGCGCCGGCCCCGGGCAGTGCGCCGATCAACGTGCCCACCACGCTGCCGCGCAGCGCCGGCCACGGGTACGTCCTGAGGAGTCTGCCCTGTCCCTTGAAAATCCCGCCGATGTCCTGTTTGGGAACGTCGAGCGGTGTATCTGCCGACACCGCGTAGCGCGTGACTTCGGAGACGGCGAACATGCCAATCATGACAGGAATCAGCTGAAGCCCGCTCATCAGCTCGACGGATCCGAAGGTGAAACGCGGATACGCCGAAGGATTCTCGAAGCCGACCGTCGCGATGAGGAGCCCCAGCATCAGCGAGACAAGGCCCCTGATCGGATGTCCGGGCGACACGAAGACCGCCGAGGTCAGTCCCAGCATGACCAGCCAGAAGTATTCGAACGAGCTGAACCTGAGCGCGGCGTCGGCGAGCCACGGCGCCGCCGTCACGAGCACGATCGTCCCGAACAGCCCGCCGAGCACCGAGTACACGAGCCCCGCGCCGAGGACGGTTTCCGCCTGGCCCCGCTGCGTCATCGCGTATGCGTCGTGGCAATACGCGGCCGACGCCGGCGTTCCAGGCATCCGCAGCAGCGCACCCGGCACGTCGCCGGCAAAAATCGCCATCGCGGTCGCCGTCACCATGCACGCGACGGCGGGAATCGGTGGCAGAAAAAACGTCACGGGCACGAGCAGCGCCGTCGCCATGGTGGCGGAAAGCCCGGGGATCGAGCCAACGAACAATCCGAAGAACGCCGACGCCAGGACGACGCCAAGCACCAGTGGGTCGAAGACTTTCCCGAAGGCGAGGGCGATGTGCTCTACCATGCGACGGCCTCGAGTACACCCCACGGCAAGGGCACCCGGAGCAGGCTGTAGAACGCGTAGTGCATCACGAGCGTCACCGCCATCGCCACCGGCAAGACCCTGGCGCGAGACACGCCGAAGGCGATCATGAGCACGCTGAGAAACACGACGGCGGTGATGAAGAAGCCCAGCCGGCCCACCGCGAGCGCGTAGAACACCAGGTCCACGAACACGAGCGCGAAGTTCATTACCATGCGTGGCCGCCGGACCCAGTCGTCCACTTCGACCCACGGCGCCCCACGTCGTCGAAGCCAGGACACGGCCAATGCCGCCCCGCAGACCATCAGGCCCCCGCCGATGATCGTCGGAAAAAGCGAGGGCCCCACCGTCTGCCCCATCGACGGAAAGGTTCTCGCGTGGACCGCGATCACACTCCCGACGATCAGGATCAGGAGGCCGGAGAGGGCGTCGTTGAGTTTCATCAGGCGGGTGCGGCTACCTGGCGAGACCTGTCGTTTTCATGACGGCGCCCATCTGCTGATCCGACGCGGCCATGACGTCGCGAAACTCGGCCGGGCCTGCCCAGCGCATGCCGAATCCGCGGTTCGCCATGAAGTCACGGTACTCAGGGCTGTCGTACGCGTGCTTCAGCGCCGCCTGAAGCCTGGCCTCGATGTTCGGTGGGAGGTTCCTTGGTGCGCCTATCCCGCGCCACGTTCCCATCCTCCAGGTCGAGCCGATCGCCTGGCTGGCGGTCTCGACCTTCGCATACAGATTCGATGGTTTGTCCGCGAGAATCGCGAGACTCTTGACCTTGCCAGCGTCAATCAACGAGCGTCCTTCCGGATGCGACCCGGCCACCACATCCACCCCGCCGGCGACCAAATCGAGCAACGCCGCCGCGTTGCTGTTGCTCGGCACCCACAGGACCGAGCCGGGCGCGACCTTCTGTTCCTCGAGCAGCCCCGCAAGCGCGACGTGCCAGATTCCACCTTGCGCCGTGCCCGACGCTTTGAGCGCGCCGGGATTCTGCCTGATGGCCCGCATGAGATCCCCGAGGTTCGCGTAGGGCGAATCAGCCCGGACCTGAATGGCTCCGGCGTCGAAATTGACGAGCCCGAGCGGAGTAAACGAGGCGCCCGTCAGATCCGTCAGCCCCTGGTGGTGCATCATCGTGATTTCCACGGTGATGACGCCGATGGTGTAGCCGTCCGGCGGTGCGGCGGCGATCGCCTGGTGGCCGACGACCCCGCTGCCGCCGGTGCGATTCACGACGTTCACCGGCTTGCCGAGTTCCTTCTCCATCAGGCTGCCGATCACCCTGGCGATCGCATCCGTCCCGCCCCCCGCCGCCCACGGCACGACCATCGTCAGCGGACGATTCGGGTACTCGGAGGGCCTGCCGCACGCGTTTGCGCCCAGTGCAAGCGCCGCCAGACAAACGCACACCATCGACAACCGAGTTTTCGTGACCAACTAATTCTGCCCCTCGGATCTGTAACCGGTACCCGGCACCTTGACTCTACCAGTGCGTCAACGACCCGTCCGGCCGCCGGTACACATTCTTTCGTCCCGGCTCGGTGACCTCTCCGATCATCGTCAATCGGCTCATGTCGGCGGTCACGCCAAGGCCGGGCCGCTGGTTCGTATACGCTTTCCCGTTCTTGTACTCCAGGCATTCCGGCAGGTAGTCGATCGGACGGCCGCCGTAGTTGTACTCCATCAGGACGGGACCTGAAAATGTAGACAGGCAGTTCACCAGGGCCGCCGTGGCAATCGGGCCGGTGAAATGAGGCACGATGCCGACCGCGTGGGTCTCGCAGATGGCTGCGACTTTCATCATCTCGGTGATGCCGCCCACGTTCGGAAGCGTAGAGCGAATGAAATCCACGTCATGGTTCTCCACGAGCCTGTTGAAGTCCCACCTGAGTCCCCATTCTTCGCCGTGGGTCAGCGGCACCGCCGTCATCTGCCGCAGCTTGGGGAGATCCTGCAGCGCGTGCTCGTCGCGAACCGGGTCTTCGACAAAGAACGGTTCGTATTGTTCGATGGCCTTGCAGGCACGCAGCGCATCGTTCAAGTCGAAGCGCTGGTGAAAATCGATGCACCAGTTGCCGTCCGGGCCCACGCCCTCGCGCACGTCCTTGCAATCCTGTTCCACCCGCCGCACCACCGAGCGCGTGTCGTAGACGGTGCCGATCGGCACATCGCCTGGCGCCATGCGGAATGCGCGGTACCCGGCTTCCATCGTGGCACGGGCGCGCTCCTTGAGCGTCAACCGGGTGCCCGGCGGTGTCCCCGCCGGAGTAGCGCCCCCGGTCGCATAGCACTCGCAGTAGTCGCGAGCCGTGCCCCCCAGCAGTTCGTGCACTGGCACGCCGAGGGCCTTTCCCTTGATGTCCCACAACGCGAGGTCCAGCGCGCCAAGCGCGTGCGTTTTCTCCCGCCCGGGCGGATAGAACCACGCGATGTACGCTTCCTGCCAGATCGCCTCCGTGCGGAAGGGGTTCTGACCGATCAGCGTTCCGGCGCATTGCTCCAGCGTGTCTTTGGCGCCCCCCTCGCCGATGCCGGTAATGCCGATATTGGTCTCGACCGTCACAACCATGTTGCTCTGGTTGAACAGAGGGTTGAGGTTCGGCGGCCGATAGATCCGCACGCGGGTAATTCTTGCCTTCGGAAGTTCCGCCACCGCTTCGTCGGCGCGCCACAAGCTAAGAGCCGGCGTCGCCGCGACGGCGTTGAGAAAGGTTCGACGGTTCACGGGATTCTCCTCCTCAGGAAGACATGCGGACGATTGTCTATGGCTTGACCGGGGGCCGAAGGAAGTCCGAAGGCGACAGGGCCTTGCGCGTAAACCGCGCCAGGTGAACGGCCCCTTTGAAATAGAACACCTTGTTGATCCGCACCCCCACCGAGGCATGGCCCGGGCCGTGAGGCGCAAACCGGATGTCGGCCGCGCCTTCACGAATGCCGTCCACATAATTCGTGAACGCCTCGCCGTCGTAGACGGAGGCGACGTGATACCACGCACCGAGCCGATGCAAGGCCGTCCGGTTCATCAGCGCCCTGCTCGCGCTCCCCGATTGGTTGAAACTGTCGAGGAACCAACTGTCTCCGACGACCCGGATTTCAAAGAGCATCCGGTTGTCGGTGTCGAGACCGGTCGCCGGATCCCGCTCGCTCAAATGAAACCACCGCTGCTCGGCCTGGCCTCCGTCGGGGCGGAAGACGGCCTCCCAGGTAAACGTCTCGGCCGAGGCCAGGGGGTGACTGTCGATGAACAGCGCATCATCCACGCCATCGAACTCGACGGCTTTCCCCACGGGTGAATCGATCACGGTCGGCCGGCCGAGAACCGTCGTCTTGTGACCGCCGATCTTCTCGAGCCGGTCGAACGTCCACACCTCCGCAGGGGCTCCTGCGGTCTGACCCGGTCGCAATGAACTCAGATAGGCCACCAACGACTCCAGTTCGACCGGTAACCTCCATGCAGCGTGCGGCGACGCGTTCCCCGCAGAGTGTTTGTGGAACGAGTCCGTACGGAAATGGGCAAGTATTCGAGAACTTCTGCGGGCGGTCGACCATC
>JANNHC010000448.1:0-2293 GCA_031404215.1 Acidobacteriota bacterium | reverse complement strand
GAATCCCGCGCGCGAAATCAAACAGGACACGTTGGGCCACCTTTCGGTTGGCGCCGTTGCGGATGTGGCGGTCCTGCGGCTCGAGCGTGGCCGCTTCGGGCTCGTGGACATGAACGGCGCGAGGATGGACTCGACGGCGCGGCTGATGTGCGAACTGACGGTGCGCGACGGCAAGGTTGTGTACGACTTGAACGGAATCTCACGGCCGGACTGGCGCACGTTGCCGGCCAATTACGGTAAAACAGGTGATGCACGTTGGGACGCGCTGAGCCCCGCGCCCATCAGGAGGTAAGCGATGAAGTCGAATCGACGAGCGTTTTTGAGAAAGGCGCCGGCGGTGGTCATGGCCGCGGCGGTGGCGGCTCCGGCGGCGGCAGCCGCCCAGGGCACCTCCGACAAGCCCGCGAAAAAAGTGCACTACGCGAGCGGAAAACCTCCCGCGAAGACACCGCTCTTCAACGGCGTGGTCTCCTATGGCAATCTCGTCTTCATCTCCGGCATCGGCGCGCATTTCGAGGGGGACATCAAGGCGCACACCAAGCACGTCCTCGACGAGATGCAGAAGAACCTGGAGCGCGCCGGGTCGTCCATGGAGAAGGTGCTGAAGGTGAACGTGTACCTCAACGACCTGAAGGACTACGCCGGCATGAACGAGACGTTCCTCGGCCGCTTCGGCCCAGAGCCGGGCGTGCGCACGACGATTGCCGCCGCGGGCGGCATTCCCGGCAACTCGCTCGTGGAAATCGACTGCATCGCGTACATTTGAGTCGTCCGGAGGACGACGGCAAGGGCTGGGAAGGAAGCCTTCAGTTCTACGGTTTCGGCACCCTGACGGTGCTTACCATGAGGCTGCCGCTCACCAGGAACAGTGCCGCAATCGGGTGAAATCCCCGGCCGAGGATGGTCCAGTGTCCCCACCAGAATTGCGCCCCGGTACGTTCGAGGTAGTAGAGGGCCGCCATGAGGATTACGAGAAGAATGCTCGTGGGAATCGGCGTACCTTCAAAATAGCGAACCTTCCCAGTGGCCGCGTTCGTCAGCGATGAGGACGTCACGTTGAAGCGTGCGAGACGGCTGATGCCGCAGCAGACGAAGAAGGTGAGAACGACCACATCCCACAAGCCGCGCAATCCAAGCGTGTAGGCGAGCACGGCAGGGGCGACACCAAACGACACGATGTCGGCCAGCGAGTCCAGGTCTGCGCCGAGCCTCGACTGCCGGGTGGCCGCCAGCCGGGCCACGTACCCATCGAGCACATCGAATACGAGCGCGAAGACCGGCAGCACGAACGCGGCCCAGATCTGGCGCGACCTGTCGCCTTCGATATAGCTCAGGCAGGCGAACACAGACAGCATGCCGCAGCTGGCATTCGCCAGCGTCAACAGGTCGGCGGGAGTATAAGACCGCAGCATCGACAGGCGATGCGGTTGCTGCGACACGTCACGCGCTCCTTGATCACTTCTGCAGCGTGCGGATAAACCCCTGCCCACGCGGGTCGCTCGAACCAGTCACGATGCAAGGGAGGTGAGCATGCAGGAGGGATGGGGCTCACCGTTTCTTCCGGCCGATCCCGAACTGATCGCCGTTGCGCGTGGCGCGGCCGTCCGTCATGACCACCTCGACGACCTTCTCGCTCTGCACCGCGCGTCCCACTTCGTCGGTCAGGGTCGTCACGATTTGTCGGGTACGCGTATCGATCACCTCGCCCGTCGAGGGATAGGCATACCGGCCGTCGAGGCTGAACGTGATCCAGCCGGGCTGGTCTCGCAGCTTGATCGTCGCGACCTGCTTCGGCGGCATCACCGTCGAGTCGAAGACGTGCATGCGCTCGTTCGCGCCGTCGGCCAGCCACAGTTCCTTCTCGTCCGGTGTCAGCCCGACTCCGTGGCTGGGGCAGCCGTGCCGCTTGACTGGTCCTTGCTTGAAGCCGGCGACTTCGACCCGATGCAGCAATTTGCCACTGGCCAGGTCGCCCACCTCGAATCCGAGCAGTCCGTTGACCGTGGCGAAGCAGTATCGCTCGCGGCCGTCGATGGTAAACGGGCGGATGCTGCCGCCGAATGGGCCAACCGTTTTCGTCGTCTTGTGGCGACGAGCGTCGGCGACCGTCAGCAGCGGCGAGCGCAAGCCGGCCAGATAGGCAAAGTCACCGCTCGGGCCGTACACCGTGTTGTGCGCGCCGGAGTTGGGCTCGATCTTGGCGATGATCTCCCCACTCGCGGCGTCGACGACATTCCAATGCGGGCCCTCGAACGACGGCAGATAAATCAGCTTGCCATCGGGCGAAATCGAC
>JANNHC010000447.1:0-1706 GCA_031404215.1 Acidobacteriota bacterium | reverse complement strand
TGTATTTTCACGGGCATAGTGTGGGAGGCACTAATCCTTCACTGCTTGAAGCCATGGCCAGTAAGGCTTTAATAGCTGCCCACGATAACCAGTTTAACAGGGCTGTACTTGGAGCCGATGCCTGTTATTTTGATTCGCCTGCCCGTGCTCCATGGCCCCTACGGGGAAGACGGCACCATCCAGGGATTGCTCGAGCTCGCCAACGTCCCGTACGTGGGGGCCGGAGTCCTCGCCTCCGCCGTCGGTATGGACAAGGGCGTCATGAAGGTGCTGTTTGTCGCCGCCGGGCTGCCCGTCTGCCCGTACCGCGTCGTCCTGCGCCACGACTGGCAGCGGGATCCCGACACGATTGCCGACGAGCTCGAAAAGCTGCTTCGTTATCCGATGTTCGTCAAACCGGCCAACCTCGGATCCAGCGTCGGGATCTCGAAGGCCAAGACCCGCCCTGGGCTGCTCGAGGCGATGGACCTCGCGGGAGGCTTCGATCGCAAGATCGTCATCGAGGCGGCCGTCCCCGACGCGCGTGAAATCGAATGCGCCGTGCTTGGCAACGACAGCCCGGACGCATCGGTACCGGGAGAAGTCGTGCCGTCGCGCGAGTTCTACGACTACGAAGCGAAGTACCTCGACGAGGGGTCGACAATCATCATTCCGGCGGAGCTGGGTCCGCGAACGGCTTCGGAGATCCAGCAATTGTCGATCGCCGCGTTCCGCGCGCTCGACTGCGCGGGGATGGCTCGCGTCGACTTTCTGCTGAGTCCGGAGAAAATCTTCGTCAACGAGGTGAACACGATTCCCGGGTTCACCACCATCAGCATGTATTCGAAACTCTGGGGCGCCTCGGGGCTCGAATACCCTGCGCTGCTGGACCGGCTGATCGCCCTCGCGCTCGAGCGCCACGCCGAAAAGCAGCAGCTCCGCACCAGCCTCACATGATGGCGGCGCCGTGGCGGGGCGTCCTGCTCCTCTCGGTGGCTCTCTGTGCCGGCGCGCTGCAGGCGGCCCCGCGACCCGCGCGAACGATCCGCGGAATCGACGGCCTGACGCGTGCCTACGATTTCATTCTCGAAGCCCGGTTCGATCAGGTGGACGCCGAACTTCGCCGCGCCTGCGGACCCGCGCCGCCAGAGGCCTGCGATGTGCTTGGCGCGACGGCCCTGTGGTGGCAGATCCTCCTCGATCCCGAAAGCCGCGCGCTCGACGACGAGTTCTCCGCGACCGTCGAGAGGGCGATCGACAGCACCGAGGCGTGGATCGAACGGGCGCCAGACGACGCGGAGGCGTGGTTCTACAACGGCGGCGCCTACGCCGCGCGGGTCCAATGGCGCGTCCTGCGCAACGAGAAACTGTCTGCCGCTCGCGACGGCAAGCACATCAAGACCGCGCTCGAGCGCGCGATTCAGATCGATCCCACGCTCGAAGACGCGTATTTCGGCGTGGGGCTGTACAAGTACTACGCCGACGTGGCGCCGGCGGCGGCGAAGTTCCTGCGATTTCTCCTGCTGCTCCCTGGCGGTGACCGCAGGGAAGGACTCGAGCAGATGCTCCGTGCCCGGAGCCGTGGCCGGTTGCTGCAGGGAGAAGCCGACTACCAGCTGCACGTCGTCTATTTGTGGTACGAGCGTCAAACGCCCCGGGCGTGGGGGCGACAGCAGTAGCAGCACCCACGCCACCCCCCCCAACACCGGGTAATACCCCCCAACCCC
>JANNHC010000446.1:0-4127 GCA_031404215.1 Acidobacteriota bacterium | reverse complement strand
CTCCGCATACGCATCGTCCCAGGCCGGATAGAACGCGCGCGAGTAGCGAATGAGCTCGTCAACGCTCATCCAGCCGGGGATGTCGTTCTCCTCGGAGAGATAGCCGATCCGCGACAGGACGGCGACCGGATCGGCGACGGGGTCGAGGCCGAAGACGCGCACCGAGCCGCTTTCCGCCCGTAGCAGCCCCAGAACATGTTTGATGAGCGTCGTCTTGCCCGCCCCGTTTGCGCCGACGAGGCCGTAGACCGCCCCGCGTGGCATGGACAAGCTCACCGAGGCCAGAGCCGCTTTGGCACCGAAGCGGCGCGTCAGCTCCGACACGGTGATGACCGATTCACTCACTCTCGAACCACCTGGAGTCGCGGTGCGTTGGGTCTATCGCGAGAACATGGTCGACCAGCGCGGCGGCCCACTGGTAATCAGCGATTTGAATCGCTCGTTGCACGTTGTCGAGAAGCTGCGGCACGCCGCCCACAAGGTCAACGATGCGGCGCCAGCGCTCTCGGTCCTGCAGGGGAAAGAGTTCGGCCGGGTTACTTTTGATCAATTGTCGGCGGAATTGGTCGGACTGGGACGCGAGACGCGACTCGGCGGTCTGCGCCGGGTTGCTTGGCGCAGCCAAAAGGAGCGACGTGCCGACCAGAATCATCAGCATGACCGTGCGTCTTCGCTCGACTCGCATGCGCATAAACACCCGTCGATTCAATTCCGCCATATCAACGCCTCCGAATGAGCCGCGCACCGCGGCAACACGATCGCAGAGGACGGATGCGACGGCTCCATTCGGTGTTAGCCGGCTGTCACGAGTGTCAGCACGTCCTGACAGTTTGCCAACTCAAGACCGCCAGCACCGGATGACTGGAAGCGGGGCCAATTCCTGACGAACCAAACAGCCCGGTACGCACGAAGGCCAGCGTGTACTGCGCCAGCCAGCTCGTCGTCCCCGCCGTCGCCGATGAACACGGCTGTCGCTGGCTCAACTCCCAACCGAGAGACCGCTCGTAGGTAGATCTCTGGGGCCGGCTTGGCCACACCCTCGGCGAACGAGAAGGCGGTGCACTGAAATTCGTGAGAGAGAGGACATGTCGACCACGCGAGGACGTCCTCGCTGAAGCAATTGCTAATGACGGCGAGGCCGACGCCGGCGCGACGCAAGTCCGAGATCAGTGCCATGACCTCTTCGTCTATCCGGGCATACGCTGCTGCTTTTTCCCGAATGCGCTGTTGGCGTATCCGCTGGACTGCCGCCGTGTCCACACGACCGATTAAGGTCTTGGAAATCTCCGTCAACGCGTCGGCGAAAGATAGCTGCCCCAATACGATGCGCGGGCGTCGTGCTTTCCACTCGACACGGAATGCCTCCTCCTGAAGTCCCAGGGCGTCGCCGAGCGATGACGCCCGTGTCGGTTGAACCGGAGATTCCGTGATGAGCGTTTCGAAGAGATCAAACAGTACTGCTTTGATCATTCAGAAGTGTTGTCAATGAACCGGTCCGGCCATATCAACGACCGCGCCCAGATCGCCACGCTTCAGGCCCTGAACCGGAAGGTCCTTGTTCAGCACGACGACATCGAGGGTGTGGAAGCTCACAGGCGATCTCCCGGATATGCAGTTCACGAACCGCGGCACGTCACCGCCAGCCGGGATAAACCAGACGCTGACGACCTAAGGCCGACTGCCCGGTCGGTCCATTCAGGATAGCGCGAATCGTGTACTTTCGGCCCTGAGCCGTTGGACCCGCCGGCTGGCCGTCTTGGGTCAGATGCTGGAGGCGCAGCGCTTCGGCGAGTTCCTCCCAGCGATCCGGTGCGAAGCCGAGCGCAGTGAAGAATCGAACCTTAGAGCGACCGATCGGATGTGTCGCAGAGAGCAAATAGTCGCGCAACTTCGCCGGGTCGATCGTCGCCCGATCCGCATTGGGGATGAGCACGGCTGATTGTATCCGTCGAGCGAGCCAATCGTGTCTTCGCGGATGCCTAACGGCGACATTTCAGCCGCGGCGGCTCATTCTGCGCCGGCCGCCGTCGGCTGCAAACCGTGTTAGACAGCACGGTCACGCTCGGACACCTTCGACGATCCTGAGCGGGCACTTGGTCGGCAGAACGCGGATCAGTTCAGTCCGGCTTGCGCGAACATCGCGGCGAATTCCTCCTTCGTGCGCTCGCGTCCTCCGATGATCAGCATATTAATGTCGAGGAGCTTGCCCCAGCCCGGGTCGTTGCCGGGAGGGATGACGGTGTCGACGACAAGGACTCTCCCTTTCTCGCTCATGGCGGCGCGGCAGTTCGCCAGAATCTTTACGCACTCCTCATCGTTCCAGTCGTGGAGGATGTACTTCATGATGTACGCATCGCCGCCCTTCGGCACCGCCTCGAAGAAGCTCCCTGATTCGAGCGTGCAGCGTTTGGCGATCCTCTTCGCCGTCACGTGTTGATCGTTCCGAGCGCTTGGCCAATAGGAAGTCTCCTCAAAAGTGAATCCGTTTGGTGCTGTCTTAGACAGCCGCTCGGTGATCTTACGCATCACAGGTCGTTCACCTTCCACTCGGGAAAGGCATGCAGCGGGCGCGACGGATGGCTTCAGCGGCTCGCCGCCAGACCGGCTGCCCATCGTGCGATGACCTGGGCGACCTGCTGCTCCTGGCCCGTGTACATGTGATCCCCGCCATCGATGAGAGCGGTCGTCACACGGCCGGCTCCGCCTTGCTGACGCCCCACTGCGGAGACGATGGTATCGAGGTCGGCCTGGCCACCCACGTCGTCACGCGTCCCGAAGAAGGCGAGCAGGGGAACGTGGGGGCGCGCGATCGGAGCATTGGCCGCCTGCGCACCGAAGAAATCTCGCGCTGCGGGGTCGTTGAGGAACACGTCGATGTCCACGAAGGTCGCGGCGCTGATGTAGGAAGGAAAATCCCGCTTGGGATCGCGAATGAGCGCGTCACCCTCGCCCGCGGCCATGAGCCGCTGCGCTTCGCGCAGTTGGTCAGGGTCCGACGTCCTCAGGTCCGGCTGCACAGAGCCTGAGGCGAGCACGAGGCCGACGACCCTCGGATCCTGCACCTGAGCGACATAGGAGCGTACCGCTCCCCAACCGGCGCTGTGGCCCGCAAGGACGACGCGCTTGAATCCGTTGGTCTCGGCGAGGTCGATCCAGGCCGCGATGTCTCGAGGCTCCTCGCTCGCCACGCCCCAGTAGCCGCCGCCCCGGATGCGCTTGCCGCCTCGTCGCGTCGCCACGTTCCCGAGATCGTGCATCCGGGTGTTGCCGTCGATGACGGTGTAACCGTGCTGCGCGAGCGCGCGGCCGATGGCGACGTAGGACGGCTGATAGAAATTCACGCCCCATCCGTGGATCCAGATGATTGCGAGCGGCTTCGCGGAATCGCGCGGAGGCGAAAACAGCATGCCGCCGTTGACGACGTCATCCTGCGAGCGTGCGAAGACGACCTGTTCGGGGGAGCTCGGCGGATCGATGGCCTCCGGGCGCGACCCGCACGCCGTCACGAGCGATGCGATGAGGACCACGGCAGTCAGCGCCGGGGGATTGGTCATGCGCGCGACGTCGCGGGCTGGGAGAATCGGCTCAGGACGCTCCGAGACCATGTGTTCCTCTCCGCAAACCAAAAAGAGGGAGATGGCAGTGCTGTCAACGCCCGCAACTGAGCCGCGGCGCGGTCGATCGGATGCGCCGTCGGCTCCAGTTGCTGTTGGGCTGTCCTTGCTAGTATGTCTGATCTGACATATACTTCTCGTCGTGAGTCCGCGTGACAAGCCGTTGGTCTGGCTGCGCGGCGAAGTCAAGACACCACCCTTTGGCTCGGACGCCCGAGTCGAGGCGGGATTCCTGCTGCGCCGCTTGCAGCGAGGCGAGCTCCTGAGCCTCCCACACTCGCGGCCGATGCCAAGCATTGGCCCCGGTTGTCACGAGTTGCGAATCGTCGATGCCAAGGTGAACTGGCGGATCATGTACCACATTGCCGCCGACGCGATAGTGATTCTCGATGTTCTCAAGAAACAGACTGAGGCGACTCCGAAAGCCGTGCTAACGGCTTGCCAGCGGCGCCTGGGTGAGTTCCAGCGGCTGACGGCAACGATGAAAGGTGCGGGCCATGCGAAGCGATAGAC
>JANNHC010000445.1:0-5423 GCA_031404215.1 Acidobacteriota bacterium | reverse complement strand
CCGGTCGGAACATACGATGTAAATCGTAGGTGCGTCGGCCAATGGTCAGCCGATCGTTTTAGTTCTGGGCGACGAGCTGCGGTTGCGGCAGGCGGCCTCCGGCCTCCATGAACGCGAGCCGGTGCTCCTGCATCATCCGGCCGATTCTGAGTGCCATCGGAATGTCGTACGACCCGTTCGCGTCGGCATAGATTGTCATCGTCTCGCCGAAGGTCTTCCGGGTGAGTGGGATCATCGCCAAATCCCGGCGGGTCGATGCATCGTCGTACCGCATCCGCGCGCCAAGCCGGAACTTGATCGCCTTGGCACCGGTCTCGCCGACCAGACGCTGGAGGTACGCGATCTCCGCTTCAGGGGTATTCCCGCGATTACCGCTCGCCCGATACACCGCGATGTCACGACGCACGACGCCGCCAAACAGATCACCCAGCGGTTTGCCGGCGACCTTCCCGAGTAAGTCGATGATTGCGAACTCGAGGCTCGCGACCGGGACCCAGAAGGGAAGCCCCTGCCACTTGTAATTGGAATCGGCCAGATACACGCCTTCGATGAGGGCTTCGAGATCGCGCGCGTCCTTGCCGATGAAGAACGGCGCGACCTTCCGGGTGAGAATCGGCCACGTAGTCTGGAGCACGTCCGGGTGTCCGACGGCAAGTCCCGTCGCGCCGTCGCTCGAGCGCACGCGCACCAGGAACTCGTCGCCTGCCTTGAGCAGGTCGACCGACGCGATCCGGACCGGGCCGGGCCACAGTTCCCTTCGCAGCACCGGTGACGCCAGCCCGGTGTCGATTCGCGTGCGAAGGCCTTCAGCCGCTGGCCGGGCGGCGCCCTGGCGCCGTGACGTGATGGCGAGGCCGCTAGCCAGCGTGCCAAGCCGCATGAATTCCCGGCGATTCGTTCCCGTGCCCACGCGTGCCTCCTTGGTCAGACAGACCGCCGACACGATAGCGCAGACCGGCGTTCATTGACACGTCCGCGGATTCCCTGTATCACCGCCTTCATGCAAAGGCGCCAGTTTCTTGCGACAGCGTGTGCGGTTCCAATCGTCAACGTCCTTCGACATGGCTCGGGACGCTCTGAGCGAGAGTCGAAGGGCGTCTTCCAGGCGCGCGCCGTCCGCCTCGGCGGTCCGATCTTCCTGAAGTCCGACGATCCCGGCGAACTTGCGCGGGAGCACCGGCGGTGGGGCTACAGCGCGGCCTATTGTCCCGCGGCCACGGTCAACGATCCCGATCGCGTCCGCGCCATTCGAACGGCGTTCGCGGCGGAGCAGGTCGTGATCGCCGAAGTCGGCGCGTGGCGCAACATGCTGGATCCCGATGCGCAGAAGCGGGCCGACAATCTTCGCTACGTGGCCGAACGGCTGGCGCTGGCAGAGGCGGTCGGGGCGCGCTGCTGCGTGGACATCGCCGGTTCCTACAATCCCACAGTCTGGTACGGGGCACATCCCAAGAATCTTTCGCAGGAGTTCTTCGATGCGACCGTGGAGAATTGCCGGAAGGTCATCGACGCGGTCAAGCCACGTGCGACGACGTTTTCGATCGAGATGATGGGGTGGAGCCTGCCGGACGGCCCTGACTCGTATCTCAAACTGATTCGAGCGGTTGACCGGCCAGCGTTCGCCGTGCACATGGATGTGTGCAACGGGATCAACTCACCGGCTCGCTTCTATAATAACGCGGAGTTCATCAAAGAGTGTTTCGCGAAGCTGGGACGGTGGATCGTCTCCTGCCATGCGAAAGACCTTGCATGGATTCCCGAGTACAACGTGCACTTCCGCGAGGTCGTTCCGGGTAAGGGGCAGATTGATTACGCGACGTATCTCAGTGCGCTCTCCAAGCTGCCGGTCGATGCGCCGCTGATGCTCGAGCACCTGCAAACGCCGGAGGAATACACTGAAGGGCGGGATTACATCCGTTCGGTTGGCGCTCGTATCGGAGTCAGATTCGCGTAGATGACAAACCATGTCGCGCACACCGTAAGACCAGTGGTCACGAGGAGGCCCGGTGAGATCATCGCTCTTATTCCGTCGAGTGCTCGTGTCGACGTGCACCGCAGCGTTCGCCCTGATCGCGATTGCGGCGCTCCAGCGACCGGCCGCGGCGCAAGGCCGTGGCGGCGGCGTCTATCCCCAAATCGATCCGGACGACACGACCGGCTTCGTTCCCATCTTTGACGGAAAGACGCTGAACGGCTGGGACGGCGATCCGCGGTACTGGCGCGTCGAGAACGGTGAGATCGTCGGGGAGACAACGCCCGAGAAGGTCGTGACGCTGAACAATTTCCTCATCTGGCGCGGCGGTACGGTCAGGGACTTCGAGCTGAAGGTCGAGTTCCGCATGAACGGCACCAACAGCGGCATCCAGTACCGCAGCACCGAGCTACCAAGCCTCGGCAAGTGGGTGCTCAAAGGCTACCAGGCGGACATGGACTTCACGGAAGGCTATGTCGGCAACGTGCACGACGAGCGCGGCCGGGCGCCGACGGGCGAGGGACACGTCGTGTTGTCGAAACGCGGGCAGGTCACAAGGGCCGTCGACGGACCAAAGTACAAGGTGGTGGGAACCATAGGTGACAGCACACTGCTGCGGGGCGTGATGAACGTGAACGGATGGAACCAGTACCACATCATCGCGCGCGGACCTGTCCTCATGCAGCTCATGAATGGACAGCTGATGGCCGTCGCCCTCGACGAGGATTCGAAGCACTACACCGCGGAAGGGCTACTCGGCTTCCAGATGCACGTGGGCCCGCCGTTCAAGATTCAGTTCCGCAATGTGCTGTACAGGAAAATCCAGTAATCACGGGTTCCGCCGCTTCGTTTCGTTCCAGTAGAACTTGATGTTGCGTGTGGAGCGTCCGGAGGCCACGATGTCGGGCTGCTTGTCGCCGTTGAAGTCGCCGACGATCAGATCCTCGGTCGCCATCCCGCCGTCGTCCACGATCATCTTTGATTTGAGCGCGCCGTCGCGATCGACCACGTAGATGGCCACACCCGGTTTGGGAGCGCCGCGCCAGCCGGCGGCCAGTTCGTCGCTGCCGTCACCGTCGAAGTCGGCCCAGCCAAGCGCGTGCCCGTCGGTGAGCGCCGTTTCGATCGTTGTCTTCGTCCACACGCCCGGCTTCTCGGCGTAGATCGCAATCCCGGCGCCGTGCCACGGCTCGACCGTCGCCAGCATCCGCCGTCCGCCAACCCTCCCGAGTTTCACTTCGCCTGGGGCGCCTTCGCCCATCAGCGTGCGCGACCAGGTTCCGTTGGCAACCCGCTTCAACGCGTACAGGCCTTCCTTGCTCGCGGTGATCAGTTCGTCCTGCTTGTCCGTGTCGAGATTCACGGGCAGGAAGTTGTGCTGGATATGATTGGCCTCGGCCGCCACTTCCATCGGCCACGGATCCGTGCGCGGGTTCGGAGGCGGCCGGAACACGAGGACGCGCGCGCCCGGTCCGTCCCAGTCGGGTCCCTTGGCGCCTTTTCCGTGAAGCGGCGCCACGACGAGCTCCTGGCTGCCATCACCATCGACATCCGACCACCTGATTCGGTGCAGCGTGGGCTCGGCGGAGATCGGGAACACCTCCCAGGCTGGGGTTGTCCCCGGCGGGTTCTGCCTGACCCACTGAAGCGTCCCGGTGTTCTGGCGGGTCCAGCCCGCGCCGAGGGCGATGTCGAGCCGGCCGTCGTGGTCGATGTCGTGCGGCGCGAGCGTCACGTTGTCGGCCGTCGTCGTACCGGCCCCGAGGATCACGTGCTTCTCCCAGGCCGGCGCCTGGAACCACACGACGTCGGTACCACTGATGGCGAGGATGTCAGTCCGGCCGTCGCCGTTCACGTCGCCAGGTACGACCGCATATCCGACGCCGAAGTCAGTCGCGATTTCCTGTGCCCGGAACCGCATGGCGCTGCCGGCCGCACTTTGCCGGGCAGTCGCCCCAACGCTGACCCAGAGCATCGCCGCAACAGCGAACGCGCAGCCAAGCCGCCAGCCGTGATGGAAACTGTTCATAGCGTGGGGCATTGTAATCCACGAGGCGTGACCGGTGGCACAATGGGCGCGTCCATGGCTTTTGGCTGGCTACCGGTGATTCTTGGCGTCTGCATCGTGGCCCCTCAGTCACCTGCCGGCCCCGACGCGTCGATCGTTCGAGCGAAGCGGGCGTACGCGCGCGCGGTTGAACTCGAGGCGCAGAAAAACGACGCGGCTGCGCTCTCGGTCCTCTGGGAGGCAGCCGGCCTGGCGCCGCGGAATCCCGACATTCAGAACCGGCTGGGGGAAGCGCTCGAGCGGATCGGGGCGCTCGAGGCTGCCATCGCCGCCTATCGGGTGGCGGTGTCGGCCAGTCCCGACGCCCGCAAGCTTTCCAATAACCTCATTCTTGCGCTCGTCAAGGGGGGGCAGGGACCGGAAGCCGTGGAGCGGGCACGCGCGCTCGTCACGCTGGCGCCAGACGACCCCGACCGATACTTCACGCTCGGGCTTGCGCAATCGGAACAGGACGTAAACGGGGCTCTCGCGACTTTCCGTCGCGTCCTGGAACTTGCCCCGCGCCACACGCTCGCTCGCTACAACCTTGCGCTCGTCCTGAAGCGCAGCGATCGCTTGTCTGACGCGCTCGAGGAGCTGGACCGCGCGCTGGCGATTGAGCCGCGGCCCGAGGCGTACTACACCCAGGGAGTGATCTACTGGCACCAGGGCGATCTCGAGCGGGCCGTGCGCGCGCTGCGCGAGGCGGTCGCGGCCGAGCCGCGATATGCGGAGGCGTACTTCGCGCTGGGATCGGTGCTGAAGGCGAAACGCGACTGGCCGGGCGCGGTAGCCGCTCTGCGGCGCGCCATCGTTCTGCGGCCGGACCTGCCAGCGGGGCACTACACACTCGGACAGGTGCTGCGGCTGCGTGGCGACGAGAAGGCGGCAGGCACGGCGCTCGACCACGCGGAACGGCTGCGGCGACGCGGCCAGCTGGATCAGGAGGCCACGGTGTGGACATCGGTCGGAACGCAGAAGCTGGATGCCGGCGATCTCTCGGGCGCCCTGGCACTATTCCGCCGAGCCATCTCGGTCAGCGACGGCTACGCGCCAGCCTATTACCAGATGGGTCGAACGCTCCAGCGCCTGGGCGAGGACGATGCCTCGCGCAGGGCGTTCGCCAGGGCCGCGGAACTGAACCCCAGCCTCGTGGCACCGCGGAATCCCTAATCCTCAATCCCTCATCCCGAATTCCCCAATCGCTAATCCCTCATCACAAATCAATGCTGGTGCATTCGTCGGGATGAGGGGTAGGGGGGATAAGGGATAAGGGATTAGGGATTGAGGGATATCGGACCGAGCTACTTGTCACAACCTACCGTCGGTTGTATGATTTTAGCGCTGAAGTTACGGGCGATCGTTGGCGGGCCGTCCGTTTGACCAGCTGGTGTTGTGCCGATC
>JANNHC010000444.1:0-12905 GCA_031404215.1 Acidobacteriota bacterium | reverse complement strand
CGTTCCCGTGAGGCTGCCTTCATCGAACGGCACGCGCGCGATGATCCCGATGTCCTTCTCGCGACAGGCAGGGAAGAGCTCGTCCTCGGGATTCTGGTCGAGGACGTTGTACACGACCTGGACCGCGTCGATCAGGCCCGTGTCGAGGGCCCGCAGCACATTCGAGGGCTGCCACCGGTTGATGCTGATCCCGATGGCGCCGACCAACCCTTCCTCTTTGAGCTGAGACGCCGCGCGCTGCCATCGCGTGTCCGCTGCCCACGTATCGCTCCACACATGAAACTGCTGGAGGTCGATTGTGGACACCCCGATGTTCTCGAGACTCTTCTCGGTGTACTCGCGGATGTAGTCGGCGGGATACACGTCGTTGAGGGTGTATTCTGGCCGCGCCGGCCACCTCCGGTTCTTCGGGGGAATCTTGGTCGCCGAATACAGCCGCGTGCCCGCGTGGCGCTTCAGCAGCTGCCCGAGCAGCTGTTCGCTGTGGCCGTCACCGTATGCCCACGCGGTGTCGAAGAAGTTGCATCCGAGAGCCACTGCACGGTCGAGCGACGCGAGCGACTCCTGATCCTCGCTCCCAGTCCAGCCCGCCATGCCCCACATGCCGTACCCAATCTCCGACACGTCCCAGCCGGTCCTGCCAAATCGTCGATAGCGCATCCGGGGATGATACCGCGCCTTGTGGTCGGACAAGGAACCGTCCTTCTGCAGTGAGATGCAGCTGTAGAATAGCCCCCATGCAGCGCGTGATTCCGGCTCTCAGCCTCGTTGCGTCGCTCTGTGTTTCTGCGCTCGTCGCGCAGGCGCCGACCGAGCCCCTCGACACCGCGATCCTCGCGCGGATCCGCGACGAAGGGTTGAACCGCTCGCAGGTGATGGACCACATCGGCTGGTTGAGCGACGTCTACGGCCCTCGCCTCACCGGCGGGCCGGCGATCGTCCAGGCGAGCGATTGGGCGGTCAGGAAGTTTGCCGAGTGGGGCCTGACGAACGCGCATCGCGAAACGTGGCAGTTCGGGAAAGGCTGGTCCCTCGTGCGATTCAGCGCGCACATGATTGAGCCGCAGGTCCAGCCGCTCATCGGGTTCCCCGGATCGTGGACGCCGGGAACGGCGGGCGTCGTCACCGCTGATGTGGTCAGCGTTCACATCGATCGTGAAGAGGATTTTGAGAAGTACCGCGGGAAACTGGCGGGCAAGATCGTGCTGACGCAGCCGGAACGTCCGTCGCCGATGCTGGAGGGCTTGATCGTCCACCGCATGGGGGAGCGGGACTTCCAGGAAGCGGCGACGACGCCGGCCCCACGGCCTCGTGGAGGGAGAGCTGGCGGCAGGGGCCGCGCGGCCGATACGTCAGACGACGACGATACTGCCGCGAGCGCGCGCGGTGGACGAGGCGGCGCGCAGAGCCTGGCGGTGAGGACGGCGCAGTTCTTCAAGGCCGAAGGAGTCGTCGCGACGTTCAACCGTGGCGGCGACAATGTCACGGCCTCGATCGGGAGCGACTTGACCCCGCAGCAGCAGCGCCCGGACGGCGGAACAATCTTTCCGACGGGCAACGGCTCGCGCGGCGGCGATGCCGGAACGGGTCTTCCGAGCGTGACCCTCGCGGTCGAACATTACAACCGCATGGTCCGCGTGCTCGCCAAGGGCGTTCCGGTCAAGGTGGAGCTGAATATCGACACGACGTTCCACGACGAAACCGCGCCGAACGGGTTCAACACGATCGCCGAGATCACCGGCACCGACCCGAAGTTGAAAGACGAAGTGGTGATGCTCGGGGCGCATTTCGACTCGGTGGCGGCCGCGACCGGCGCCACCGACAACGCCACGGGCTCTGCAGCGATGATGGAGGCGATGCGCATCCTGAAAGCCATCGGCGCGAAGCCGCGGCGGACGATTCGCATCGCTCTGTGGGGCGGGGAAGAGCAAGGCCTGCTCGGATCTCGCGCGTACGTCCGCGAGCATTTCGGCGACCCGGCGACGATGGTGTTGAAGCCGGACCACGCGAAGCTCGCGGCCTACTTCAACTCGGACAACGGCACCGGCCGCGTGCGCGGCATCTGGCTCCAGGGCAACATGGCCGTCCGCCCGATATTCGAGCAGTGGATGAAGCCGCTGTCGGATCTCGGAGTCGTCGGCACGGGTCCGCGATCGGTCGCCTCAACCGATCATGTGGCGTTCGACGCCGTGGGACTGCCGGGCTTCCAGTTCATGGTGGACCGTCTCGAGTACAACTCGCGGACGCACCACTCGAACATGGATTTCTACGAACGCGTGCAGCGCGAGGATATGGTGCAGCACGCCACCGTCATCGCGACCTTCGCGTATAACGCCGCGATGCGCGACGAGAAGCTCCCGCGGAAGGCGCTCCCGGCGCCGCAGAGGGGACAGTAGACAGAAGGGGTGCCGAGGGGCCCGGCCAAAAAGATGGAACGCCGTTTGGATAGGTCAGCGCGTTATGAGGCTGCGCGCCGCCCGTTGGACGATCGCGACCGTAGGCGGACTGCTGATTATGCTGGCGATTATCGCTGGCGCGGGGTCCCGGACGGCAACTCTCCGCCAACTGGTCATCGAGACGTTGGCGAGCCGGCTCGACAGTGAAGTGGAACTCGAGGCCTTCAGTGTGGACACATTTCCGACCGTCCACGTGACCGGCGCCGGCCTGGTGATCCGACATAAGGGCCGGCGCGACGTGCCGCCACTGGTCTCGGTGCGTTCGTTTGAGCTCGACGGCGGCTTGCTCGGATTTCTCAGCCGCCCCCGGCGGTTCCGCAACGTCACCCTGGCCGGCCTTCAGATCAACATCCCGCCCGGTTTCAAGAAGCAAGTATCGGCCGAGCAGGAAAAAAAGAGCGCCGCGACTGAAGAGTCAGAGGCGTCGAGGGTGGAAGAGGACGGCGGTTCCGCGGCGATCGTCGTGGCCATGCTCGTGGCAGACGACGCCACGATCTCGCTGATCCCCAAGCGAGCCGGAAAGGAACCGCGGGTCTTCGCGGTGCATCGATTGACGATGAAGCCGCTCGGGCGGGCGCAGGTCATGTCGTTCGAGGCCGAGATCACGAATCCGACTCCGAAGGGGCTCGTGAAACTGACCGGCACATTTGGACCTTGGCGCCGCGAGAGTCCGGGCGAAACTCCCCTCGGCGGCCGCTACACATTCGATGACGCCGATCTCGACACGGTGAAGGGGATCGCCGGCCGGCTCACCTCCACGGGCACCTTCAACGGAGAGCTCGGACGGATAGGCGTCACCGGGGAAACACGCACGCCGGACTTCCGACTGAACGTCAGCGGCAACCCGGTTCCTCTCGAAACGAAATTCGAGGCCGTCGTTGACGGAACCGACGGCGACACCTATCTCAATGCGGTGTCCGCATCGTTTCGTCAGACGTCGCTGACGGCGCGCGGGGCGATCGTCGGCGCCGAAGGCATCAAAGGACGCACCGTCAAGGTACATGTCAAAATCGAAAAAGGACGGGTCGAGGATGTGTTGACTCTCGCGGTCAAGGGACCGCAGCCCCTCATGACTGGGCAGCTCGCGCTCCACGCAGATCTGAACCTTCCCGCCGGTCCCGAGGCCGTGATGGACAGGCTTGAACTGGCTGGACAATTCGACGTCGGCGGCGCGCGATTCAACAACCCCACCATCCAGGCCAGACTCTCCGACCTCAGTGAACGCGCGAGGGGGATGAATCCGCAGGAGCACCAGCAGCAGGTCGCCTCGAACCTGAGCGGCCAGTTCCGTCTCGACAAGCGCGTCCTCAGCCTGAACAACAGCACGTTCGGCATCCCCGGGGCCGTCGTTCAGATTGCCGGCCGTTACGGGCTGGCGAACGAAACGCTCGAGTTCGACGGCACCGTGCGGATGCGTGCGACGGTCTCGCAGGCGGTGGGTGGAGGCCTGAAATCCGTAGTGTTGAAGGTTGTCGATCCGATCTTCCGGCGGGAAGGCGCGGGCGCTGTCCTTCCGATCCGCCTGCGAGGCACCCGAGATCAGCCCAAATTTGGCCTCGACTTCGGACGCGCGCTGAAGCGGCAATAAAATTCTAAATCGACCAGAACGGTGCAACGCCCAGGCACGCAACCCAGTCGCTGACGGCGTGCAACATGAGAGCGGCCATGGCCACGGCGGCCGCTGCTCGAAGCCAGCGACCCTTCTGGCCGCCGCGCGCGATTGCGAGCGCGGCAAGAACAGCCAGGAGCGGTTGCGCCGCAAGGTTGGCTCGCATTTCGATTGCGGTTGCGATACCAAGCAACCAGAACCCGGCCACCACAGCGGTCCATCCGGCGACCGCCAGCGTCAATGGATCGCTGGCGCGTGCGCGCACGAGCATCACTCCCCCCGCCACTCCAGCGAGGAGCACCCCGGCGCCAAATTCGGTCCAGACGGTCGTGACAATGCGCCGGGCTTTCACGCTGAATGGGGCAACCATCGAGCGGTCCTGCGCCTCGCCCTCTTTCGCGAGCACGCGCTCCGCGGTTCGCGTGTAGACCGGGATGAAGTGGCTGTAATAGACGGCAATCGACGTCGTCGCCGCCAGGACCAGCGCCAGCGTTACCGCGATCGCCGTGCGCCGCGGCGCGTCGCGCCCAAGGAACAGCGCCGCGGCACAGGCGAGCAGGAGCGGGACGCCCACGGAAAACGTGCTGAAGTGCGAAAGAAATCCGGCGCAGACACACGCCGCGCCGACGCCAGTCACCACCCATCGTCGTGCGGACACCATGTGCGCGCCGAGCAACACGGTCAGACCGATCCCGAACATCGACTGTCCGAACGAGTTGGTCAGGTTCGACGTGCAGATCGTGTACAGGCCTACCGGAAGGAGGAGCGTGACGGCAGAGGCAAGAACCGCTGCGGATCGGGTGTTCCAGTTGGCAGCGACGACGCGATAGACCGCCAGCGCGAGCCCGGCTTCCGCGACGATTACGGCAGCGCGGAGCAGCCACACGTGCTCGAGGTCGCTGCGGAAAGCCTCCCAGAACGGGGCGACGGCGACGTAGAGTCCCGGCGGATACGGAAACTCAAAGAACGGCCGCGGCGTGATCGACGTGAAGAAGTATTCGCCGCGCTGCACGACCTGCGCGCGGTGCACGTGAAAGATCGAATCGCCAATGGTCGCCATCGGGTGCAGAAACAGCGCGAGCTTGCAGGCCGTCAGCACGACGACGACGCCGGCGGCCGCGCGCGGGCCCCAGCGTTCTGCCGCGTCACGTCGCAGGGCGGCGGCGGCCAGCACGCTGGCTCCGGCGGCGCACACGCCGACCGCCTGGACGCGATCGGCGTACGGACCGAGGAACGAGCCGTCGAATGCGAGCAGAAACCCGATCCAGGCGCCGACGCCAAGGCCCAGCGCGATCGCGAGCGGACGTGCGCCGAGTGTGACCGCCAGCGCAACGCCCAGACCCAGTCCCGCAATCGCCGCGGCGCGCATCGATGACGCCGGAATGCGCAGGCGACCGTCCGCGGCCTCGAGCCCGATGCCGTCGGCGCGCAGGCCGAGCGTCCGGGCGTCGCCGCCGCCGGGAACTCGCGTCGCCGACACCGCGAGGCTGACGACCGCCCGATTCGTTCGGCTCGGCGGAATGTCGATATCGATGCGTTGCGCGCCTGGAACGAGCCGCGTGACCACGGGCGCCAGGCCATCGACCGTGGCCACGAGATCGACCGGCTGGTCGATGACGGCGGGTTGCGCCCGCAGCGAGAGCGTATGCCGGTCTGACCGATCGATTCGGGGCAGTCGAACACGGCCCGCTGTACCCATCCAGCTGAAGGAGCGGCCCGCTTCGACTTCCGCGGGGTAAAAACCACTGAACTCGAGCCACCCTCGAGACCTGGCCGCGTATCCTCCGCCCTCGAGCGGACCATCGGCGATCGCGTGAATCGGGCCGGCCGTGGCGAGGAGGAGCGAGGCCAGTAAGGCGATGGCGGGTCCGCTGATGATGGCAATGAGCGCTGCAGTACGCCGCGGCGGATGTCTCATCGGATCAGCCGATTGTACATCCCGCAAAGAAAAAGCCCACGGGGCGGTCCCGTGGGCTTCTCCGTCTCTTGCGTGTTCGCGGGGCCGCGTCAGTGACGCGTGACCGAAGCAGGCGGCTCATTCCATTGCCGCCATTCCGATGCGACCAGCGCCCAGAGCACCTGGTCGTGATACTCGCCGTTCCGCAGGAACGACTTGCGAAGCACGCCCTCACGCATGGCGCCGACCTTCTGCAGCGCGCCGTTGCCGCGGCCGTTCCGCACCGACGATCGCGCTTCGAGCCGCCGGGCCCCGATCGTATCGAACGTGAACGCGATCACCGCACGTGCCGATTCGATGAACAGCCCTGTTCCCCAGAAGTTCGATCCCATCGCGAACCCCCATTCGGCGACGTCGAACGAGGCGTTCAGCTCCCGCACCTGGAACAGCCCGACCGACTGCTCCAGTCCGTTCGGCACGATCCCGAAGCAGACGTACGTGCCGGCCGCGCGCTCGCGATGCGTCCACTCGATAAACCGCTCGAATCCGGCGATCGTCGTCGGAGGCGGTGAAATGAAGCGGCTCACTTCCTCCGTTGAGAGGAATGCCAGGAGAGAGGCCGCGTCCGACAGCCGCAGCTCTCGCAGCGTGACCCCGTTGGCCTGCAGCACCGGCAGCGACGTGCGCCAGTCCGTGCTCGCGGTCTGCTCGTCCGGTCGCGCGGTCGGCGTCAGGGACTGAAGGCCCGTGGTTGTGTGAATCACAGTCCACCCCCGATCGTCGTTCCCAGAACGCTGACCTTGTTCGCGGACGTGCCCCAGACGATGTTGTCTTCGCTGAGCGTCCCCCAGACGATGTTGTCCTCGTCGCCCGAGAAGGTGCCCCACACGATATTGGTGCCGCTGAGGGACCCGACCAGGTTCGTGCCCCAGACCACGTTCTGCGCCCACGTCGCGGCGGTGGTGCCCCACACGATGTTGAACTCGAGGCTGGCGTTGCCCGCCCACGTGAGGTCGGTGGTCAGTGACAGGTTCGTGCCCCAGACGATGTTGTCCTCGTTGAGCAGTGTGCCCCAGACGATGTTATCTTCGGTTGCCGACACTGTGCCCGATACGATGTTATCGAGCTCGCCGGTGCCCCACACGACGTTACTGGCCCAGGCGGCCTGGCGCAAATCAACGACGCTCGTGCCGCGCAGGAGCCGTGTCCCCCAGATGACCGTCCCGGACCACGCCTCCTCGGCCCCGCCGAACGTCGTATACGCTGGAATCTCAGCTGCCAGCCAGTACTCGCCTGCACCCTTGCGCGTGTCGATGTTGGCGGCGAGAGACACCGCACCGGCGCCATTCACCAGCCCGGCGCCCTGTTCGAGCGGACCGTACATCATGCCGGCGCCGTCGCGCAGCGGCGTCGCGGAATATTGCAGCAGCGCCTTCAGGGCGTTGCTGCTCAGCCCCGGAGGCCCCTCGAGCGAGCTGCGGCCGGCCCGTTTCAGCCAGTTTTCATAATCGCGTTCCCCCTCCTGCGCTCCCGACTGGTTCGCCTCGAGCATCAGCGCGGCCAGGCCGGCCACCACGCCGGTCGCCATGCTCGATCCACTCAGCCGCAGGTATCGGGTGGAGCCGGACCTGACCACGAGGGAAGGATAGTTTCTGTCGAGGGTGCTTCCCAGCGCGTCATTGGACACCAGCCCCTGACCGGGCGCCAGAACATCCGGCTTCGCAATCCCGTCGTACCACGACGGGCCGCGCGAGCTGTAGTCGGCCAGCCGGTCGTCTGTTCGCGTGACGGTGTTGCCGGTGACGGCCGCGCCGACCGTAATGGCGGACGGCGCATTGCCCGGCGACGCAACGCCCGCGTAGCCGGTCTTGCCGGTCAATGGATTGGACCCGTAGTTCCCGGCAGCCACCACGACGACGATGCCCGCTCGGACGGCCGCTTCGACCGCCTGCACGAGCGGATCGGTCGTAGCCGACTCGTAAATCGGGTGACCCAGGGACAGGTTGACGACTTTGATTCCGAAGCGCGCCTTGTTGGCGACCGCAAATTCCAAGGCGTTGATCACGTCGCTGGTCTTTCCGCTCCCTCTCTTATCGAGCACCTTCAGCGACAGGAGCCTCACGCCGGGCACGATGCCGGCGTACTTTTTACCGGAGGACGCCCCGCTCGAACCAATGAGGCCCGCCACGTGGGTCCCATGCCCGTAATCATCGTATGGCACGGAGTACACCGCCGGCTTGCCGTTGGAGAACACGTACTGCGCGAGGATCCGCGTGTCGAAGTCGGCGCTGAGTGCGATGCCCGAGTCGATGAGGGCGACCGTGATGCTCGAGCCTGAATACCCGTTTCCAAGGCCGAGGATCCGCTTCACGTCGGCGACCACGTTGCTGGACGACGAGAACTCATTAGAATCGGTCGCTGACGTCTCCTGCGAACCCGCTATCTTTTTCCGCTTGTCTTTCTTGTCCCCTCTGTCTCTCTCCTCGCCCGCGCGCCCCGAGACTGTCACATCCGCATCGATTGAGACACTCTCGACATCCGGGTCGTTCGCGATCTCGTCGATCTCCCCGGGGCTCAGCCTCGCGGTGACCGCGTCAATCAGACCATGGACGCGAGAGTCGGTGGTGCGACGGTCCACATTGGTCTTCACCGCGGCCTTGCGGCCGGCCCTGACGCGGATGATGACGTTGCGCGGCCCGCCCGACGAGGACGCCTCTTGCAGCGCTCTATCCAGCTTGCCGGACTGACCGGCGGAAGCCACTGCGGACGCCGGCCACAGAAGGGCCAGCGCCACCACAGCACCCCATACCGCTTTACTCGTCGGATGATTCCTCATACCCCTCCCGATACAAATTCGTTCAAACCCATCCATAGCAAGGACGGATCCGTCCTTGGGCACTGGGTTAAATTTCAAACCTATTATTTTCAAGTACTTACAGCCGCACGAATTTGTCGCGCGCTGACGTTTTTAGTAGTTCGCTCGGTTATGGAGCAGCACAGATCTGCACAATCCTGCAGAAATGCATGAATGACCCTTTGTTATCAGTAGGTTAGTGCGATGTTCCATTATGGACCGCGCCCGCACGGATTTGGTGGGCTCAGGCGAAGGGTTTTTTGAGGGTGGGAGAGGAGTGCCTTCGGGGTCGATGCCCCGAAGGCGCCTCGAGAGCCTGGGGGGTTACCTGCCGCCGTTCGCCATGGATCCAAGGAACTCGGCGTTGTTCTTGGTTTTCCCCATCTTCGACAACAGCAGCTCCATCGCCTCGGTGGGCGACAGCGGCGTCAGGACCTTGCGGAGGACCCAGACGCGATTGAGGTCTTCCTTGGGGATGAGCATCTCTTCCTTGCGCGTGCCGCTCTTCTGGATGTCGATCGACGGAAACACGCGGCGGTCGGTGAGCTTGCGATCGAGGTGGATTTCGAGGTTGCCGGTGCCCTTGAACTCCTCGAAGATCACTTCGTCCATGCGCGAGCCGGTATCGACGAGGGCGGTCGCGATGATGGTCAGCGATCCTCCTTCCTCGATGTTGCGCGCCGCGCCGAAGAAGCGCTTCGGGCGCTGCAGGGCGTTGCTGTCCACGCCGCCTGACAGGACCTTGCCGGACGGCGGCACGATCGTGTTGTACGCGCGCGCGAGCCGCGTGACCGAGTCGAGCAGGATCACGACGTCCTTCTTGTGCTCGACGAGGCGCTTGGCTTTTTCAATCACCATCTCGGCGACCTGCACGTGGCGCGTCGCCGGCTCGTCGAACGTGGACGAGATGACTTCACCCTTGACCGACCGCTGCATGTCGGTGACCTCCTCGGGCCGCTCGTCGATGAGCAGCACGATGAGGTACACCTCGGGGTGATTAGTGGTGATGCTGTTCGCGATGTTCTGCAGCAGCATCGTCTTGCCGGTGCGCGGCGGCGCGACGATCAGGCCGCGCTGCCCCTTCCCGATCGGGACCATCAGGTCCATCACGCGAGCGGACAGGTTGTCGGCGGCGGTCTCGAGGTTGATGCGGTTCTGGGGGTAGAGCGGCGTCAGGTTCTCGAAGAAGATCTTCTCGCGCGCTTTTTCCGGCGGCTCGAAGTTGACCGCCTCGACCTTGATCAGCGCGAAGTACCGTTCCCCTTCCTTCGGCGGGCGAATCTGTCCCGACACCGTGTCGCCGGTGTGCAGGTCGAATTTGCGTATCTGCGAGGGGGACACGTAGATGTCGTCGGGGCCTGGCAGGTAGTTGTAGTCGGGGGCGCGCAGGAAACCGAAGCCGTCGGGCAGCGTTTCGAGGACCCCTTCCGAGAACAACAGGCCGCTCTTCTCGGCGCGCGAACGAAGAATCTCGAAGATCAGCTCCTGCTTGCGCATGCCGGACGAACCGGGCACGTCGAGCTGCTTCGCGATTTTCGTCAGCTCGGTGACGCCCATGTCCTTCAGCGTCGAGAGCTCGACCACCGGCGGGGGCGCCTGGCCCTCGACGGCGACCGCCGCCTGTTCTCCCTTCGCGCTCGGCTGCACCGGCTTGTCGGCGCTCACGCGTGCTGTTCCCTGGCTACTCTTGCTATCAGTCTCCACAATTCGTCCAATCCTTCGCCACCTGCTGCCGATACTGGCAGGGGGGTAATTCCGAATACACGTTCCAACTCCTTGAGGTTTCGCGCCCGTTCCGAACGAGAGAGCTTGTCGATCTTCGTCGCGACGATCTGCGGGGCGCCCGCCACGGTCGCGAGCCACCGGTGCGCCTGCACGTCCAGATCCAGCCCCGGATGCCGCGCGTCCACGAGCAGGAGTGTCGCGTGATCTGTGCGCGCCCCGCCGGGATCCGGTGCCCGGGTTCCGGCGCCCGAGTTCCGAGCCCCGATCCCCGAGTCCCGATGCTCGAAATACGCCGAGGCGACCAGCGCCAGCTCGTTGGCCGAGTCGTCGCCTCCGCGCGCGTACCCGTAGCCGGGCAGATCGACGAAGTAGACGCCCCATCGGCCGGGGCCGCCCGGGCCGCCGTCCACGTTCAACCTGAAGATGTTCGCGAGCCGCGTCTTGCCAGGCGCTGCGCTCGTACGCGCGAGCTTCCTGCGCGCCAGCGCATTCAGCAGGGTCGATTTGCCGACATTCGACCGCCCCGCAAATGCGATCTGTGCGAGCCCGTCAGCCGGAACGCCCTTGGCGCGGCCGCCCGCGGCGGCGCTCGTGACGAACTCGGCGCTCAGGATTTTCAAAGGGCTGAGGCTTGAGTCGTGTTCAGTGCGTAATGATGTCGTCCGAAATGGCGGGCTGAACTGCGGCGTCGGGCGCTTCGGCTGCCATCGCGGGCAGCGGGCCGGCAAGCGCGATCTTCAGCACTTCGTCCATCGTGTCGACCATGTAGATGTCGAGCGTGTCGAGTACGTTCTTGGGAATGTCCGCGAGGTCTTTCTCGTTGTCGCGCGGAAGCAGGATCGTCTTCATCCCCGCGCGGTGCGCGCCGAGCACCTTCTCCTTGACGCCGCCGATCGCCAGCACCTTGCCGCGCAGCGTGATCTCGCCGGTCATGGCGACATCCTTGCGCACGGGCACACGCGCCAGCGCAGACACGAGCGCGGTGGCCAGCGTAATGCCCGCGGACGGTCCGTCCTTCGGGATCGCGCCTTCAGGGATGTGGACGTGGACGTCGGTCGTGCGGGTGAAGTTCTTCGGGATGTGGTACTCGTTGGCCTTGGAGCGGACGTAGCTCATCGCGGCCTGCGCGGACTCCTGCATCACGTCGCCGAGCTTGCCCGTGAGCGTGAGGCGTCCCTTGCCGGGCATCAACGTCGCTTCGAACACGAGAATCTCGCCGCCGACTTCGGTCCAGGCCAACCCCGTCGCCACGCCGATCTCGTTGGTCTCCTCGGCCTGAGTCGGCCGGAACCGCGGCACTCCGAGGTATTCGGTGACCTTCGTCGCCGAAATCTCCTCGCTGAACGCCTTGCCCTGGATGACCACCTTGCGCGCGATCTTGCGGCAGATGGACGAAATCTCGCGCTCGAGGTTCCTGACGCCCGCCTCGCGCGTGTACCGCTGGATGATGGCCTGGAAGGCTTCGTCGAGGAAAGTGATGTTCTCCTTCGTCAGGCCCGCTCCCTCGACCGCCTTCGGCGAGAGGAACTTTTTGGCGATCTCGACCTTTTCCTGCTCCGTGTAACCCGCGAGCTGGAGGACCTCCATGCGGTCGCGCAGCGCCTGCGGAATCGTGTGCAGCACGTTGGCCGTGCAGATGAACATCACGTTCGACTGGTCGTACTCGACGTCGAGGTAGTGATCGAGGAACGCGTTGTTCTGCTCGGGGTCGAGGACCTCGAGCAGCGCCGCCGACGGATCGCCCCGGAAGTCCATGGACATCTTGTCCACTTCGTCGAGGAGAAACACCGGGTTCATCGAGCCGGCCTTCTTCATCATCTGGATGATCTGGCCGGGGAACGCGCCGATGTAGGTGCGCCGATGGCCGCGAATCTCCGCTTCGTCGCGCACGCCGCCGAGCGACAGCCGCACGAACTTGCGGTTCATCGCGCGCGCGATCGACTTGGCGAGCGACGTCTTGCCGACGCCCGGGGGGCCCGAAAACGTCAGGATCGTCGCCTTCGGCTTCTTGATCAGCGCGCGCACGGCCAGGAACTCGAGAATCCGGTCCTTGACCTTCTCCAGCCCGTAGTGGTCCTCGTTGAGGATCTGCTCGGCGCGCTTCAGGTCGCGGCTCTCCTTGGTCTTCTTGAACCAGGGCACCGCGATCAGCCAGTCCAGGTAGTTGCGCGACACGGTGGCTTCGGCCGACATCGGCGGCATCGATTCGAGGCGCTTCAGCTCCTGGATCGCCTTCTCGGCGACCTCCTCGGGCATCTTCGCCTGTTCGATCTTCTTCTTCAGTTCGTCGACTTCGTTGCCCTTCTCGTCCTTGCGCCCCAGTTCCTTCTGGATCGCCTTCATCTTCTCGTTGAGGTAGTACTC
>JANNHC010000443.1:0-11375 GCA_031404215.1 Acidobacteriota bacterium | reverse complement strand
CCTGATCACGCGCCGCTTTGATCCGGGTCCTTTGCTTCAGCCATCGCGGCTTTGCCGCGCAGGTCGCCGAGGGCCTTCCGCGATCTCTGCGATCTCCGCGCGCGATCCGCTGCGCAGGCCATCGATGGCGCCCACCAGGATGGTGTCGTCCTCCGGATCGACCGTTCGCAGGTCGAACACCACGCGGTCGTGTTCGATGCGGGCGATGACCGGAACGGGCTGACGGCGCAGGTGGCGCTCCAGATCGTTCGCGTTGTGCAACGGGTGCTCGAGGGCGACGAGTTTCGTGGGAAGGTTCGTTCCCGGCGCACTGCCGCCGCCGATCGTGGACTCGCCGTCCACCACCGTCGCCTGCACACCGCGTGATGACAGAGCCGCTGCGAGGGTCTGCGCCCGGCGTGCGATCTCTTCGATCGGCATCGCGAGCATCGCCGCCACCGGCACCGTGGCCTGGGCGCGGCCGGCCGCGAACTCCTCGAGCGTCGCTTCGAGCGCCGCGTACGTGAGTTTGTCCACCCGGAGGGCCCGCATGAGCGGGTGCATGCGGACGGCGCGGACGAGGGTCTCGCGACCGGCAATGATGCCCGCCTGCGGGCCGCCGAGCAGCTTGTCGCCGCTGAACATCACGACGTCCACCCCTGCCCGCACGCTGTCGGACACGATCGGACACGATCGGCTCGTCGCGGAGGGCGCCTGCGGCTGGCGCGAGGGGCCGGAGGGACGCGCCGCCCCGCGAGCCTTCAATAAATGCTGACAGGTGTGCTGCCCCGAGGTAGCCGCTGCCGAGATCCTCCGCGACCGGAATATTGAAGCGGCGTCCCACATCGACAAGTTCGGCGACGGTCGGGCGCTCGGTAAACCCCTCGATGCGAAAGTTCGAGGGATGCACGCGCAGGATGAGCGCCGTGCGATCCCCAATCGCCGCCGCATAGTCCGCGGCGCGCGTGCGATTGGTCGTGCCAACTTCACGCAGCACGGCCCCCGACTGCGCGAGCACGTCGGGCACGCGGAAGCCGCCGCCGATCTCGACCAGCTCGCCTCGCGAGATGATCACTTCGCGCCCGACGGCGGTGGCGGCGAGCACCAGCAACGTCGCCGCCGCGTTGTTGTTCACGACCACCGCGGCCTCGGCGCCGGTCAGCCGGCACAGCAGCCGCTCCGCGTGGACATCGCGCCGCCCGCGATGGCCGCTGTCGAGGTCGTACTCGAGGTTCGTGTACCCGGCGGCCAGGCGCGCAGCCCGCTCGGCTGCGGCGCGCGCGAGCGGCGCCCGTCCGAGATTCGTGTGGATGATGACTCCGGTCGCGTTGATCACGCGCCGCAGCGATGCCCCTTCGGTCGCGAGACGGCCGATGGCGCCGCGCTCGATCGCTTCCGCGACGCTCATCGCATCGGCGGCCGCCGTGCCCAGGTCGCGCGCGACCGCCGCCTCGGCGCGGAGCGCGTCCACGACCGCCGCGCGCCCGTAGCGCACCTCGAGGGCCTGCATGGCGGGACGCTGCCGCAACTGTTCGATCGACGGAATGGCACGCATGGAGTTCGGCGCGGGCTCGATCACCGCGCGGCCGGCGAGTATCGTTACCCGCGAGCGTCGCCCGGCTGTTTCAGCCCGTGTGCGGTTTCAGGATATCATTCCGCTTTCCCGACGAGCATGAAGCAGACAGACCCAGTCGCGGAGCGGCCGATCGATAACACATCGCCGGAGGTTCCGGTGCCGGACTATCGGCCCGTCGAGCGCTTCTGGCCCTACGTCGATTTGCCCGAGCAGCCGACCGACCGGGAGCTCGCCGCGCTCAACCCGGAATTGTCGGAAGCGCTGTTTGGGACGCCGCCGCTGCCGTTCTCCGTGTCGATCGACTTCCCGCGGTTTGACGGCTCCGATTACGCGCGTGCCCTGGAGATGGCGCGCGCCGCGGCGGAGTACAGGGAGGTTGGATCCGGCGCCACGCTCAGGCACCGCGCGCGGTTCTACCCCCAGGACGCGGTCAAGCTGCGCAATCTCTTCGACATCGTCGGCCGCTTCGACGCGACCGACGTGCTCATTGACGATCGGCCGGTCCCGTACGCGCGCGAGCTGTGGCTGCCGTTGATGTGGTTCTTGATTCGGTAGTTTCCGGTTGCCAGTGACCAGTTGCCAGATTCGCCTGGAACTGGGAACCGGGAACTGAGAACTGGCAAACAGTGACATGGCCGAGCAGTCCGAGATCCAGCGCGACCTGCTGACGCTCGAAGCGGAGCTCAAGCGGCTCGAGGCGGAGTACAACATGTTCTTCTCCGGCCGGGCGAAGCGCCCGCCGCTCGAGACGCGTGGCCGTGTCGAGGCCATGGTGAAGCGCTGGGACCGCGGGCACATCGATACCGCGGCCGATCGTTTCCGTTTTCAGACGCTGCAATCTCGTTTTCATAAGTTCATCGATCTGTGGGATCGCGGCCTGCGGGCGCGCGAAGAAGGACGGCCGGGCCCCTTCGCGCAGCCTCTGCCCAAGGCGCCGCCAAAGAAGCCGGAGCCGCCCGACAGCAAGGTGCTCCACGTCACGGCGTTCAGCGATCCGATGCGCGAGATGGACAAGCTCCACTCGTTGTACGACACGCTGATGGACGCGCGCCGCCAAACGGGAGACGACGTCGTGCCTTTTCACCGCTTCGCGGCGCTGGTGAAGGATCAGGTGACGAAGCTGCGCGAGAACGGAAGTCCGGAAGTCGCGTTTCGAGTCGCGGTGAAGGATGGAAAAGTAAACTTTACGGTGCGGGGTATGAAGGGGCCGGGCGAGCAGTAAACGACCGGAGGCCGGGAGCGCGCACGCCCCCGGCCCCCTTTCGGGATCTATTCCGGTTTGGTGACGTTGCCGGCCTGCGGGCCCTTGGGACCATCAACGATCTCGAACTCGACCGCCTGGCCCTCCTCGAGTGTCCGGAAGCCATTGCCCTGGACCGCTGAGAAGTGGACGAATACGTCGCTGCCACCTTCGCGTTCGATAAATCCGTAGCCCTTGGCGTTGTTGAACCACTTGACCTTGCCTGTGATACGCATCGTACTTTTCCTGCCTTGCAATGGCGCGGCGCCGAAGCGCCGCCGTGACACCTGTCCGTCGCTGCTCGCGGCCGGCGGTGCCGCCGCTCGCGGCGCGAGCGAAGACAGGACGGACGACGCGGCGCGGACATAAAAAAAGACCGCGAGTCTGCGGCCTCGGCTTACGACGCCGGCCTTGCCGAGCGTCGCGTGCATAGTAGCGGCCCCGGCTCGGGCGTGTCAAGAAAATCGAGTGATATGCGTGCAATTCTGAGTGTTTCCAACAAGGACGGTCTGGCTGACCTCGCCCGCGGATTAGTCGCGCAGGGGGTCGAGCTCATCTCCACCGGTGGCACCGCGAAGGCGATCGCTACAGCTGGGCTTCCGGTGGTCAACGTTTCTGACATTTCCGGGTTTCCGGAGATGCTCGACGGCCGCGTCAAGACGTTGCACCCCGCGATTTTCGGGGGGATCCTCGCCCGCCGGAGCCGGCCGGACGACCTCGCCGCGATCGGCGCGCAGGGGATTCGGCCGATCGATCTCGTGGTGGTCAACCTCTATCCGTTCGGGCAGGCTGCGGAGAATCCGGACACGCCGTTTGACGAGTTGGTGGAGGAGATCGACATCGGCGGGCCCAGCTTGCTGCGCGCGGCCGCGAAGAATTTCCGCGACGTGCTCGTCGTCGTGCAACCGGAGGACTATCCCCGCGTGCTGGAGGAACTGTCCCGTGACGGCGGCCCCTCGCTCGAGTTCCGGTTCGAGCTGATGAAGAGGGCTTTCATGCACACGGGTCAATACGACGGCATGATCGCCATGACGATGGCGCACGTGGATGTGGCCGGCGGCGCGATGACGCGGAAGCCGGTGAAGATGCCCGCCGCGCCGCACGTCCGGCCGCGCGAGCTGCGCTACGGCGAGAACCCGCACCAGAAGGCCTCGTGGATGCCCAACCCGAAGGAGACATCACGTGGCTGGGACGTGCACCAGGGGAAAGCGCTGTCCTATACGAACCTGCTGGATCTCGATGCGGCGCTGCGGATCGCGCTCGAGTTCTCCGAGCCGGCGGCGGTTGTCGTCAAGCACACCAACCCGTGCGGGGTCGCGACCGGCGAGCGTGTGGACGCCGCGTACGTCCGCGCGCGCGAGGCTGACGCCTTGTCCGCGTTCGGCGGTATTGTCGGTCTGAACCGCGCAATCGATGTCGTGACGGCACAGGCCCTGACCTCGACCTTCATCGAAGCCGTGATCGCCCCTTCGATCGACGGGGATGCGCGCGCGGTCCTGGCCGCCAAGCAGAACCTGCGCGTGGTCACGACCGATTTCAGCAAGGCGTACGAGCCATTCATGGGACGCACTCCGCAGGACGCGCGGTCGTTCCTCGGCGGGACGTTGATGCAGGAATCGGATCGCGTCGACGAGGCCCGAGACCCCTGGGGGACGGGCGACACGCCGAAAGTCGTGACGAAACGGCGGCCGACCGCTGAAGAATGGACCGCGCTGCGTTTTGCGTGGCGCGTGTGCGCACACGTCAAGTCGAATGCCGTCATCTTCACCGGCGCCGATCGCACGCTCGCCATCGGCGCGGGGCAGATGAGCCGTGTGGACGCCGTGAACGTGGCCGTGATGAAGGCTTTGGCACCCCTTGCGGGGAGCGTCGCCGCATCCGACGCGTTCTTTCCCTTCCGCGACGGCCTCGATGCGCTGGCCGCCGCGGGGGCGACGGCGGTCGTGCAGCCCGGCGGGTCGGTGCGCGACCCCGAGGTCATCGCGGCGGCCGACGAACATGGCCTGACCATGGTGTTTACTGGCAGGCGGCATTTCAGGCATTAACGTGATTAGTGATTCGAGAAGACGCCTGGCTCTCTTTGTCCTCCTGGCGGCGTCGATCCTGCCGTACTTCGTCGATCTCAACGGGTCGTCCATCTGGGATGCGAACGAGGCGTTTTACGTCGAAACGCCGCGAGAGATGATCGAGCGCGGCGATTTTGTCAGCCCTACCTTCAACTACCTGCCGAGACTGAACAAGCCGGTCCTGAGTTACTGGATTGTCGCGGCGTTCTACAAGGTGCTCGGTGTCTCGGTCGGCGCGCAGCGGCTGGCCATCGCGCTTGGGGCGGTCACGATGATCCTGACCGCCTTCGTGCTGGCGCGAGCCGCGGCCGGTCCGCCCGGCGCACCTGCCGGCCGGGGCGTCGCCACGGAATCCGCACTCTGGGCCGCCGCGGGCCTCGCGGTTGCCCCCCGGCTCATGATGTTCGGGCGGCGCATCTTCATCGATATCTACATCTCGATGTTCATGGCGCTGACGCTGCTGTGTTTTGCGCTCGCGGAGAGATACCCGGGCCGGCGCCGCCTGTTTCTCCTGCTGATGTATGCGTGCGCCGGACTGGGCATGCTGACCAAGGGACCGGTGGCGGCCGCGCTTCCCGCGCTGGTCTTTGCGATCTATCTCGCGGTCCACGGCGAGCTCAAACGCGTGCGCCAGATGATGATCCCGGCCGGCCTCATCGTGGTGCTCGCGATCGTCGTGCCCTGGTACGCGGAGTTGTATCAGCGCTATGGCTGGACGTACATCACGTCGTTTTTCGTCGGCGAGAATATCGCGCGGTACACGGAAGGGCTGGGTGTGGAAACCCGGCGCGGCCCGTCGTTCTACCTGCCTGTCGTCTTCAGCGATTCATTCCCCTGGTCGTTGTGCCTGGTCGGCGCGGCCGGGCTGTGGTGGTCGGACTGGCGCGCGACCCGCAATCTGGCAGGGCGCGGAGATACGGACGGCCATCCTGCCAGCCTCGCGTTTCGTGTCCGGACGCTGCTCTGGATCTGGGTTCTCGGGATTGTCGGGTTCTTCACGTTCTCCGCGGCGAAGCAGGATCTCTACATCTTCCCCATCGTCCCGGCCGTGGCGGCGCTCGCGGGACTCTTCATCGCGCGCAACACGTCCGGCGGTACGCCCGAGCGTCCGCTGTCGCTGCGGATCACGGCCGGTACGATCGGGGTGCTGCTGGCCTTCGCCGGCGCAGGCACGCTGTATATCTTCCAGGCCGCGGGGAAGGTGTACGCGCTCGACGGCGCCGCTTTCGTGGGCGCCGCCGCTGCGACGGGTGGCGCCATCGCCTGTGCGCTGGCCGTCGCCAACCGCGCCCGCGCGGCGCTCGCCGTCGTCCTGCTGTCGCTCGTCACGCTCAACTGGGCGTTCGTGGTCCGCGTGCTGCCAAGCTTCGAGCGCTACAAGCCGGTGCCCTCGCTGAGCGCCGCGATCCGCGATCGCATCACCGACGGAGACGTCGTCGCGCACTACAACGTCGCGCTTCCGAGCATGGTGTATTACCTCGGGCGCCACATCGAGATCCTCTTTGATCAGGACGCGTTCCTGCAGATGGTGCGCGGCCGCGGACGGGTGTTTGCGGTGCTCTCCGCGTCGGACTACGCGCAACTCCAGCCCACGATGGGCGTCGAAACGTGCGTGCTCGACCGTCGGCCGACGGTGAACATCAAGCTGAAGGCCGTGCTCGCGCGGGATCCGTTGCCCGAGGTGTTGTTGATCACGAATCGGTGCAGGTAGTGGAGGTTGGAGTTTCCCTCCGTCAACTCCGCCGCAGCTCGTCGACACTCACCGTCGCGGGCCCGAATTTGCCTACGACGATTCCGGCGGCGCGGTTGGCGAGGCGTGCGGCGTCCACGAGTGGGGCGCCCGCGGCGAGGGCGAGGGTCATGGTTGCAATCACCGTGTCGCCCGCGCCGGTGACGTCCGATACTTCGCGCGCTTCGGCCGGCAGTTCCGCGTCCCCGTCCTTGCCGAGGAGCGTCATCCCGTGCTCGCCGCGGGTCACGAGCACGCTTGCGCAGAACGCGCGGTCCCGGAACCGCCGCGCCGCGGCCATCGCATCCGCGCTCGTGCGGATGCGCATGTGGGTGACCGCCTCTGCTTCCTGGTGGTTCGGGGTGATGACGCTCGCGCCCGCGTAGTAGTCGATGTGCGGCACTTTCGGATCGACCAGCACCGGGATCCCCCGTCTCTTCGCGGCAGCGATGGCGGCGGTCGCCACGCCGAGCGACACGACGCCCTTCAGGTAATCCGAGACGAGGATCGCGTCGGCCGACGCCGACAACTGCTCGATGCGCGAGATGAGCGTCGCTTCGACGTCGCCGTGCACCTCGCGGTCGTCCTCGTAGTCGATTCGTGCCACCTGCTGGTTGCGGGTTGTCACCACCCGCAGCTTCCGGGTGGTGCGGCGGTCGATATCGGCGACGATGCCCGACGACCCGATGCCGAGTCGCTCGAGATCCGCCCGCAGGCGGCTGGCGAATTCGTCCGTCCCGACCAGGCCGACCACGTGCACGAGCCCGCCAAGGGCCGCCACGTTGTGCGCGACGTTGGCGGCGCCACCGAGCCGGTATTCCTCGTGCCCGAAGCGCACGACGGGCACGGGCGCTTCGGGTGAAATTCGCTCGACGCCGCCGATCACGAAGTGATCGAGCATGAGGTCGCCGACGATGAGGACGACGCGGCCGGCGAGTCGCGCCGGGAGGTCCGGGAGGGCCGTCATGCGCGCGGTTGCGGCGATGCGGCGGTCACGCGTTCCGCGGCGTAAGGCAGCGTCACCAGCACGAGAAACAGCATCAGGAACTCGGAATCCCCGAAGTTGTATTCGAAGAGCCCGGCGGCCAGCATGGCAACGGTCGATGCCAGCGCCGCGTAGTTCAGCGACGGCACGCTCGTGGTCTTCCGCCTCACCAGAAAGTCGCGCAGCAGCGTGACAACGAACCACAGCCACACGGCCAGCGCGGGCAGACCACGCTCCGCGGCGATCTGCAGCGGCACGTTGTGCAGGTGGGAATTCAACTGCTTGACGGCATCGGGATCGCGGTAGTGCGGATAGACCTTTCTGATCATGTCGGGGCCCACACCTGTCAGGGGGTCGTCCTTGATGATGCGGAGGCCGGATCGAATCATCGCAAGCCGATCGCGGTTCGACTGCAGGCTCGCCTCGGTCGCGGCGCTGTCGTGCCGCAGGGTCGTGATGCGGAAGGACGAGTAGAACCGCTCCGTGATCTGCGGAGGCGCGAACGCGATGAAGACCGCCGCGACAACCGGCAGCAGCGCGACCAGCCGGAAGTCGCGCATCAGGAGCAGCAAGCCGATGCCGGCGCACGCACCGACCCAGGCGTTGCGGCTGAGCGTCGCCGCCAGGGCCGCGACGAGCGCCGGCATGACGAGCGCGGCCCAGATTCGTTCGTCCTTGCGGAAGAGCACGCGGGCGGCGGCCGTGCACGCCACCAGCATCAGCTGTCCCGAGTAGGTCATGTACATACCCAGCAACCCTTGCGGCCGCTGTCCGACCGAGTCGATCTTGAGGATGCCGAACTGTACGATGCCGATGACCGCGCTGATCGCTCCGGCGGTAATGATGATGTCCACGACCGTCAGCGCGCGGCGGCCCGGGAGCAGGCGGTAGGCGATGGGCACGATCGAGAACAGCAGCAACTGCTTGCAGTCCACGATGCTGGTGTCAGGGTCGACGGAGAAGGCGGCGGCGACGAGTGTGGCGGCCGCGTAGGCCGCGAGCGGCCAGAACATGCGGGGCGCTTCGATGCGCTCGTGGCCGCGAACGACGACCGCGAGCCACAGGAACCCCGTAATGGTCAGGAGGAGCTCGGAGGCGAAAATGGAGAACGGGAGCAGGGCGACAAACGCCAGGAGCGAGTAGTACGCGGCGCGCTCGACTCCCGCCGTGGGGTTGCCGGCGGCGGTCACACCCGCGTGCTCATCGCGCGTTCCGCCGCTGAAAGGACGTCTTCCGGCTTCAACGTAGTTAGACATCGAAAATCGCCAGGCTCGCAGACCCGCTGATCGCACGGACGGCACGGCAGTCCCGTGACCTCGACCGATTCTGTCGCCAGCCGGGGATCGCGCCACGGCGCGGATCGCACCGACTCGGTCGGTCCATATATTCCCACTATCGGGGTCGCCGTGGTGGCCGCGATGTGCAGCGGGCCCGTATCACCCCCGACGAACAGGCGGCTGCGCTCCACCAGGGCCCGCAGTTCCGCCAGATCGAACTCGCCGAAATCGATCAGCCGGTCCGATGATGCGCCCAGTGTCCGGCGGGCGCTCGCGGCGATTCGCGCGCCGGCCTCCCGATCGGAGGGACCCCAGCTCAACACGATGCGCCGATGCGGCGATCTCGCCGCCAGCCCGGCGACGAGCGTCGTGAAGGCCGCTTCCGGCCACATCCGGAACCGATTGCCGGCGCTCACGTGCACGACCACCAGTTCGTGCTGCGGCGTGATGTCGGCCGCCCGCAACCGCTGCGCGATCCGGGCGTCCGCGGCGGCATCGGGGGCCATCTCGACCGCGTCCCGGGTCCGATCAGGTCCGCCCAATGGCCATCCGTCGATCGCCTCGAGCAGGTCCCACTGGTTCACCACCGAATGTCGGGGCCGCAGCGCGAGCGGCCGCGCGACGGCCCGGGTATACATCCAGGTCCGCCCCGCGATTTCGTACCCGATGCGCCGCGGCGCTCCCGATAGCCACGCCAGCCACGCGCTCCGGGGACCGCCGTGCAGGTCGATCACGAGATCGTAGCGCGCGCGCCGCAGCTGACGCGCGAGCTGCAGATCCGCCGCGACTCGTGCAATTCCACGCGGCCGTGGCGCCACGATCACCTCGTCCAGGTGCGGATTCCCGGAGACGACTGGCGCCGCCTGCGGCTCGACCAGGTACGTCACGTGCGCGCCCGGAAAGGCACGCTTCAACGCCCGCGGGATCGGCGTGGTAAACACGACGTCGCCGATAAGACGCAGTCGGATGAGAAGAATCTTCACGGTTCTGCGAATCGCGAGCCGCGACCCTTCGACAGGCCCAGCGTCGTCCCGAGCAAAGTCGAGGGACGATTCGTTACGGTTCGACCGTTGCTTCGTCGATCAACATCACCGGGATGTCGTCCTTGATCGGGTAGACGCGTTTGCACTGCCCGCACTTGAGCGCCGTGCCGTCCTTGACGAGCTCGACCTTGGTCTTGCAGTTGGGGCAGGCGAGGATATCGAGCAGTTCCTGATCGACCGGCATGAACGCCTCCACATTCGCGTAAACGCTTCGGACTATATCACCTCCGTTTGCGTCCTCAGGGCGCCTGAGGTCATTATAGTCAGGTAGATGCGGGCATTTTTCACCACCACGACGACCATCGTCCTGATGGGTATCCTCGCGGGCCCGGCCCGCGCGGGCACGCCGCAGGGGCCCGCGGCGGCGGGGCCGGATGCGCCACCCGCGTACTACTTCATGCTGGGGCGTCACCTCGAGGACGCACAGAAGTTCGAGGAAGCGATCGCGGCGCACAAGACAGCCATCGCGCTCGCACCCGATTCCGCCGAGCTGCGCGCGGAGCTTGCGGCGCTCTACGCGCGCCAGGATCGCGCCCGCGAGGCGCTGGATACCGCCGAGATTGCGCTCGAGCGTGATTCCGGCAACCGGGAGGCCAACCGCATCATCGGCACCGTCTATGCGGCCCTGAGCGAGCAGCGGCAGGCCTTTCGGCCCGGTGATGATCCGTCGAAGTACGGAGGCCTGGCGATCGCGGCGCTGGAAAAAAGCCGGCGTGACGCCGGGTTCGACATCAACCTGGAACTGCTGCTTGGCCGGTTGCACCTGGCCGCGCGCGACTACGACAGGGCCATCGCCAGCCTCCGGAAAGTCGTGGACGATCAACCGGGCTATTCCGAAGCGGCCATGCTGCTGGCCGCGGCGCAGGACGGAGCGGGTCTGAAAGACGATGAGATCCGTACCCTGGAAACCGCGCTGGTGAACAGTCCCGGGTTTTTTCGCGGGCATATTCGCGTCGCCGAGTTATACGAGCAGAAGCGGCGCTTTGCGGATGCGGCCGGCGCGTATGCGCGCGCCGCGTCCGCCAGTCCCCGCGCCGACGTCACCTCGCGCCGGGCCGCCGCGCTCCTCAACGCGGGGAAACCCGCCGACGCGCGGGAGATCCTGCAGGCGGCCATGCACAAGAAAGCCGCGCCCGACGCGAGCCTGCTCTATATGCTCGGACAGTCGCAGCGCATGCTGAAAGAAGGAGACGCAGCCGCCGCGACGGCTCAAAAGCTGAAGGCCGCCTTTCCGGAGGATGCGCGCGGGCCGTACCTCGACGCGCAGCTGCTGCGTGACAAGGGGCGCATGCCTGAAGCCATCGCGGCGTTTCACGACCTGATGAAGCGGACGCCGGATGATGCGTCGCTCGTGGACGAGGACGTCGGTCTTCTCGAGAAGACCGGGCGCATTGCCGACGCGGAAAAGGCGCTGCGCGATCTGCTCGCGCGGGACCCGCTCGACGCCAACGCGCTGAACTCGCTCGGTTACCTCCTGGCC
>JANNHC010000442.1:0-13144 GCA_031404215.1 Acidobacteriota bacterium | reverse complement strand
GGTGATCACCAATCCGGAGGGCAGCCGCATCACTCCCTCGGTCGTGGGGTTCACCAAGTCGGGCGAGCGCCTTGTCGGGAAAGTGGCGAAGCGCCAGGCGGTGACGAATCCCGAAAACACGGTCTTCTCGATCAAGCGCTTCATGGGGCGCAAGCACGACGAGGTCAACGAGGAGATGAAGATGGTGCCCTACACCATCGTCCGGGCCTCGAACGGCGACGTGCGGGTGAAGGCCTCGGGGAAGGAATTCTCGCCCCCCGAGATCTCCGCGATGATCCTCCAGAAGTTGAAGCAGGCGGCGGAGGAGTACCTCGGGCAGACGGTCACGAAGGCCGTTATCACGGTTCCGGCCTACTTCAATGATGCGCAGCGCCAGGCCACCAAGGATGCCGGGCAGATTGCCGGCCTCGAGGTGATGCGCATCGTCAACGAGCCGACGGCCGCCGCGCTCGCCTACGGGCTCGACAAGAAGAAGGATGAAGTCATCGCGGTGTACGATTTTGGCGGCGGCACCTTTGACATTTCGATTCTGGAGGTTGGCGAAGGCGTGGTCGAGGTCAAGGCGACCAACGGCGACACCCACCTGGGCGGCGACAATCTCGACCACCGGGTCATGGATTGGATTGTCGGCGAGTTCAAGAAGCAGGAGGGCATCGACCTCTCGAAGGATCGCATGGCGCTCCAGCGTCTGAGGGAGGCGGCCGAGAAAGCCAAGATGGAGCTTTCCACCGTGATGGAGACCGACATCAACCTGCCGTTCATTACGGCGGACCAGACCGGCCCCAAGCACCTCACGATGAAACTGACGCGCTCGAAATTCGAGCAGATCGTCGAGGACCTGCTGCAGAAGACCGTGGGGCCGACGAAGCAGGCCCTGACCGACGCCGGGGTCGATCCGTCGAAGATCGACGAGGTCGTGCTGGTCGGCGGCTCGACGCGCATCCCGCGCGTGCAGGCGATCGTCAAGGAGCTGTTCGGCAAGGAACCGCACAAGGGCGTGAACCCGGACGAAGTCGTGGCGATTGGCGCCGCGATCCAGGCGGGGGTGCTCGCCGGGGAGGTCAAGGATCTGCTGCTGCTCGACGTGACGCCGCTTTCGCTGGGCATCGAAACGCTCGGTGGCGTGATGACGACGCTCATCCCGCGCAATACGACGATTCCGACGCGGAAGAGTGAGACGTTCTCGACCGCGGCCGACAATCAGACGAGCGTGGAAGTGCACGTGCTGCAGGGCGAGCGCCAGATCGCGCGCGATAACCGGCCGCTCGGCAAGTTCCACCTCTCAGGGCTGCCGCCCGCTCCGCGCGGCGTGCCGCAGATTGAGGTGACCTTCGACATCGACGCGAACGGCATCGTCAACGTCTCGGCAAAGGACCAGGCGACGAAGAAAGAACAGAAGATCACGATCACATCGTCGAGCGGCCTCTCGAAAGACGAGGTTGACAAGATGATGAAGGACGCCGAGTCGCACGCGGAAGAGGATCGGAAGCGCAAGGAGGAAATCGAGACGCGCAACCACGCCGACCAGGCCGCGTATGCGGCGGAGCGGATGCTCAAGGACAACGGGGACAAGCTCTCCGCCTCCGACAAGCAGCCGATCGAGGCGGCGGTCGAGGACCTCAAGCGCGCCATCGAGAAGAACGACGTTGACGAGATGAAGCGGACGATGGAGGCGTTGAACACCGCGCAGCACAAGGCCGCCGAAACGCTTTACAAGTCGGCGAGCGCTGCGGGCGCTCCCGGTGGCGGAGCATCGCCGGGCGACGGCGCCGACACGGGCGCCACGGGCGCGGCCGGTAATTCGAGCGACGTCATCGACGCGGAAGTGGTCGAGGAGGAGAAGAAGTAGCGCCCTGGCACCTCAGTTATGGATTTCTACGCGATTCTAGGTCTCGGACCGGGCGCGAGCCCGGCCGAGATCAAGCGTGCCTATCGACGGCTGTCGCGCCGGTGTCATCCGGGCGTGAATCCCGGGGACCGCCAGGCGCAAGCCGTATTCGAGCGGATCACCGAAGCGCACGACACGCTGAGCGATCCGGATCGCCGCCGCCAGTACGACGCGGCGGGGGGATCGTCTCGTCCCCGTCCGCTGGCGGCTGCCTGTGAATTTGCGGGATTTGATTTTTCGTTCGCGGCGCACGGAACGGACGCGGCGACGTTCAGTGAGCTGTTTGCCGACGTCCTGCATCCGCCGATGCACCAGCACGGGAACGCGGAGCGCGGAGCGGATCTCCATGCCTCGCTGACGATCACGTTCGAGGAATCCTTCCGCGGTGTTGAGCGTCAGGTCGTCGTTACGCGACAGATTGCGTGCGGCGGATGCGGTGGCGCGGGACAGGTTCGCACGCCGGAAGGCCGCTGCCCGCACTGCCAGGCCACCGGCGAGGTCCGGTGGGCGCGCGGGCACATGGTGTTCTCAAAGTCCTGTGCCGCGTGCGCCGGGACAGGCCGCGAGCGATTTCAGCGCTGCGGCGTGTGTGGCGCGCAGGGTCGCATCGTCCGCAGCGAGCCGGTTCCGGTGCGGGTGCCCCCCGGCGCGTTGAGCGGCGCGAGGTTGCGGGTTCCGGAGCGCGGACACACTGGCCAGCGCGGGGGACGCGACGGCGACCTGTATGTGGATGTACACGTCCAGCCGCATCCGCTGTTGCGCCGGGAACGCGACGATCTCTTTATCGTCGTGCCCGTAGCAGTACACGAAGCGGTTCTTGGCGCGCGAATCGACGTGCCGACGCTCGATGGCGGGATCAAGCTGAAGATCCCGGCCGGTACCCAGGCCGGGCAACGCTTCAAGGTGAGTGGGCGCGGTGCCCCGACACCGGACGGCTCGCGTGGCGACCTGTTCGTCGAAGTGAAACTGGTGTTGCCCGCGATGGCTGACGAGCGGTCGAAGGAGCTGATGCGTGAGTTTGGCAAGCTGAACGGCGAAGACGTCAGAAGAGATTTGCACGTATGACGGCCAAACGGTCGGGTAAGGCGTACTACATGATCAGCGCGGTGGCGCAGAAGTACAACATCCACCCGCAGACGCTGCGCCTGTACGAGCGCGAGGGATTGCTGAAGCCGTCCCGCACCGAGGGCAATACCCGCCTGTATTCCGAAGAGGACCTCGAACAGCTCGAGACGATTCTCTCGCTCACCCGCGACCTCGGCGTCAACCTGGCGGGAGTCGAGATCATTCTCAACATGCGCCGCAAGATTGAAGCGATGCAGCTCGAGGTCAACGAGTTCATCGACTACGTGAAACGCGAGCTCTCGCGCGGCATCGGCGACTGGGAGCAGCGTTTGAGCACGGCGCTCGTGAAATCGTCGCCGACCGATCTCGTCCGCGCCGCCGCCGCTTCGGCGCATACCGAAACCGCCGTCGAGCCTGAACAGGTCGAAGAGCCCAGCCGCAAGGCCTGAGCGCTATTTCTTGATCTCGGCGGGCCAGTTCACCACGACGGTGATCGGCCTGAATGCGTCCTTTGGATCCCACATGTTCAACAGGAACCGCTGCCCGTCAGGACTGACGGCGTAGGTGGACCGCGTGCCGAGAGCGGGCGAGGGAACGCGTACGTCGAACAGCGGCCGCAAGGCCCCCGAGTCGAACTGCGCACCGGCCGTCTCGACGTCGACGGCCACGAATCGATCGCCCGCGGTGAAGAACATTTCCTTCCCGTCTCTGCTCCATCGCGGGTTCTCGCCCCCGTTCGTGGAGATCTGCCACTTGCCAGTCGCGTCCGGGAACGACGTCACGTAGACCTGACGTCGACCGTTTTCATCGGACACGTACGCGGTCCAGCGGCCGTCCGGCGAGACTTCCGCCGAAGTCTCGCTGTCCTTGGTGTGATTGAACGGCCGCGGCTGGCGATCGCCGGTCATGGGCAGCAGCCAGATGTGGCCGGTGGCGGCGCCCGTGGGCACAAAATACAGCAGGAACTGCCCGTCGCGCGTGAACCCGAGCGGATACTTGTCGTCCTCGTCCTCGAGGAGCAGTTGCTCGCTGCCGATGCCGCTCACGTCTCTCTGGAAGATGTCGAGCGCCTTCTTGTGACGAGAGGCATACGCGACGCGGCGGCCGTCTGGCGACCACACGGCGTCCATGCTGCCGAAGGCGCCGAAGGTCAGGCGTTTGGACAAGCCGCGGGCGAGATCGAACAGCCAGACGTCCGGTTGCTGCGTCGTGTTGCTGGGTAGGGTCGCCGAGGCCCACCGCCCGTCGGGTGACAGCTGTACGTCGCGATATCCTGCCTGGGTACCGACCGATCCGACTTGCTTGCCGCCGCGATCGAGCCAGACGAGCAGCGTGCCGGACGACGGTCCGGTCTGATAGACGAGCACTCCCGTTTCCGAGACTGAGAACGCGCCCGTGCCGGTCGCAAGGTTGATCTGGACGTCGGTCGCGACCGGGACGGCATCCCCGGACAATTTCATCCTGTCGGGATCGAAGCGTTGTGCCATCAACGTGGTGTCGCGCAAATAGAGAAGGTAGCCGTTCGCATACGCGGCGTTGGACCCCGCGGGAAGCAGCGGCACCGTCTTTGTGGAATCGAGGGAGCCGACGTAGATTCCAAGCGATCGCGAGCCGCCGCTGCCGGCGGTGTACAGGAAATGCCGTCCATCCGGGAGAAAGAACGGCGTGATTTGAATGCGTTCGCCAATCCCGGCCGTCAGCTCCGTCACCGCGACTGGGGTTCCCCCTGACGCGGACACCCGCGCGAGGGGGCCTCTGAAGCCGCTGAACACGATGACGTCGTCACGGTTCCACGTGCCGGGTGGCGTGCCCAGCGCATCGCATATCGTCAGGATAGGCCCGCCGGATGCGTCGATCCGCCGCAGCTTGCCGTGGGCGATGAAGGCGAGCGAGCGGCTGTCCGGCGACCAGAATGGCGCGGACGCGTTCATGGTTCCCGCGAGCGGCTGCGGCACATGGTTGTCGAGCGGACGGACCCACAACATAGTGTTGCCCGCGGAGTCGGGCGCGACAAAGGCGAGCCGGCGTCCGTCGGGCGAGATGGCGAGGCGCAGCGCGGGCGCGCCGCTCAGCGGCGACGGTGGGACGATGACCGACTTGTAAACGCGTGTGTCGGGCGCCGGACGTGTGAGCAGCGCATAAGTGCCGGCGGCGATCGCCCCCAGCACCACGCCCGCCGCCACAATCCACGGCCAGACCGCGGAACGCGCCGGCGGCGGCTTCACGAGCGCGGCCTCGGCAACGCCGGTCGCGCGCACCTCCTTCAGCTCGAGGCGCGCCGCGCCAATGTCTGGCAGCCGCTCCCGGCGATCCTTTTCCAGGCATCGCCGCAGCAGCGTGCGCACGGCCGCAGGCGTGTGAACCGGCAGCGCGGACCAGTCGGGGTCGGCGCGGACGATTGCGGCGAGCGTGTCGGTGACGTCCTCGCCGTCGAACGGTCGCCGGCCTGTCAGCATCTCGTACAGGACGCATCCAAACGCCCATATATCCACGCGCTTGTCGAGCGGCTTCCCCTTCGCCTGCTCGGGAGCCATGTAGGCGGCCGTGCCGAGGACGACGCCGAGGTTCGACATCGCGAATGGGCTCGTAATCGTGGGCGAGTGGGCAAGTTCGGCCGGCGGAGGTTCGCGGTCGAAGCCGATCACCTTGGCCAGTCCGAAATCCAGCACCTTCACATTTCCATCCGGGCGGACCTTGATGTTGGCCGGCTTCAGATCCCGATGGATGATGCCCTGCTCGTGCGCCGCCTCGAGCGCTTCGGCGATCTGCAACGCAATCGGGAGCGCCTCGTCCAGCGGGACCGCCCCCCCGCGCGCGATGCGCTGCGCGAGATCCTCTCCCTCGACGAGCTCCATGACGAGCGCGCCCGCCTCGACGCCGTAGACCTGCGCGACGTGCGGGTGATTCAGTGCGGCGAGCGTTCGCGCCTCGCGCTCGAAGCGCGCCAGTCGTTCGGGGTCGCGGGCGAACATGTCCGGCAGGACCTTGATGGCCACGTCGCGGTCGAGCGTCGTATCGCGCGCGCGATACACCTCTCCCATACCACCGGCGCCAATCATGGCGACGATCTTATAGGCGCCGATGTGGCTCCCTGGCGTCAGCGGCATTCACTTCTCATGGCCCGCTCGGGCTGGTGTGCGGCGGATTATACGCGGCATGCAAGCATCCTGCATGCGCCTGCGTTCGTCGCGTCACCTCTGGTGAGGGTTCCGCTGCTTGCTCGTTGTACGATTGCCGATTGCGGATTCAAATCAACCGTCCTACAATCACGATTCACGTTCGGCGACACCATCCATGTCCTGCCCCCTTTGTGACGATACCGGCTGGAAGGCTGTTGAGACCAATGGCGTTCGCCGCGTCGTCCGATGCGACTGCTGGCGCGAAGGGCTGGCGGCGCGCCTGTTGGAGGACGCGCGGATTCCCCCGCGTTACCGGCGTTGCGATCTCGAAACCTTCGTCACCTATCCGAACGAAAAGCTGCTGGCCGCGGTGAAACACGCGCGCAGGTTCACTGCTGAGTTTCCCGAACCGCGCAAGAGCCTCTGCCTGATCGGTCCGCCGGGAATCGGCAAGACCCACCTCGCGGTGGCGGTGTTGAGGGACGTGATCCTCACGAAGGGGGCGCGCGGTCTGTTCTACGACGTTCGCGATCTCCTGCGCGTCATCCGAAGCACCTACAACCCGCTCGTGCGCACGGCGGAGATGGACATCCTTCGACCGGTGATGGAGGCCGACCTGCTCGTGCTCGACGACATCGGCTCGGAGAAGACATCGGAATGGGTTGACGAGACGATGAACCTCATCGTGAATACACGCTACAACGAGCGGCGCCATACGATCTTCACCTCGAACTACGAGGACACACCCGACGAAAGCGACCCCGACTGCCTCAAGGCGCGCATCGGCTTCCGGATTCATTCACGGCTCCACGAGATGTGCGAGTTCCTCGAGTACGACGGAGCCGACTACCGCCATCTGCCGCCAAACGGAGGCGTGGACGACCTCGTGACGTTATGGAAGCGATCGCCCGGCCGCCGCGCGCTTCCCGTGCGGTCCAAGGGGCCGGCCCGGGCACAGCTGAAGTACCCCGAAGCGAAGGGGAAGGACCTCGGCTGGACCGGCGGCAAAGCCGGGAGTTAACCAGCAATCAGCAGTTCCATGCTGGGCCTCTACCTGCACATCCCTTTCTGTTCGTCCATCTGCAGCTACTGCAATTTCAACCGGGGACTCTTCGAGTCCGGGCTGAAGGATCGGTACGTGTCGGCGCTCGAACAGGAAATCCGGAGCGCCGGAAGTGGCGAAGCGGCCGACACGATCTTTTTTGGCGGCGGCACCCCCTCGCTCCTCGATCCGGCCGAAATCGCGCGCCTGGTCGAGGCGTGCCGGACCGCATTCGACGTGACGCCCGATGCCGAAATCACACTCGAGACGAATCCGGAAACCTCGACGCTCGAACGCATGGAGGGGTTTCGCCGCGCGGGTGTCAACCGGATCAGTTTTGGCGTGCAGTCGTTCCGCGAACCGGAGCTGAAGCGTCTCGGACGCATTCACACGGCCGATCGCGCCCGCTCCGCGATCCGTGAGGCGAGGGGGGCCGGGTTCGACAACGTTTCGCTCGATTTGATGATGTGGCTTCCTCAGCAGAGCGCCGCGGACTGGCAGGAAAACGTCGAAGGTCTGATCGAGGTGGCGCCCGAACATGCGTCGCTCTACCTGCTCGAGCTGTACCCGAACGCGCCGTTGAAGGAGGACATGGCGCGCTCCGGATGGTCGCAGGCGCCCGACGACGACGCGGCGGAGATGTATCTGTGGAGCCTGGCGCGCCTCGACGGTGCGGGGTACGAGCAATACGAGATTTCCAATGTCGCACGGCCGGGCCTCGCCTCGCGTCACAATCTGAAGTACTGGCAGGATGGCGAGTGGCTCGGATTCGGGTGTGGGGCGCATTCCACCAGGGACGGTGCCCGCTGGAAGAACGTCTCGTCCACCGAGGAGTACGTCGCTCGCATCGCCGCGGGACAGCCCATCAGCGCTGAGCGCCGCCAGCTTGCCGGCGACACGCGACTGGAAGAGGCGTTGTTCACGGGCTTGCGCCTGACCGCTGGAATCGATCTGGACGCGACAGGGCGGCGCTACGGAGTCGACGTGTGGGCCCGGTACGGCGCCGGCCTGCAACCTGCCGTCGACGCGGGATTGGCCATTCGCAGCGGGGGCCGTTTACGGCTTTCACGCGACGGCATGCTTCTGGCTAATGAAATCTTGTCCGTGTTCGTATAGGGCAGATCTGCGGCCGCGCTAGGCAGTCGGGGCGGGGTACGGTAAAGTGTCCGTTCCCGTTTCAATTCGCTGTCCGGTCAAGGAGGAGATTGAATGCGTCGCCCCTTTGTAACTTCGAGTTTTTGTCTGGCACTGGCGCTCGCCCCAGCCGCGGTGTTTGCACAGGCCACCGGCGCCACGCAGCCGCCGGCGGGTCAGCCGTCGGCGGGTCAGCCGCCTGCCGGTCAGCCGCCTGCCGCCCAGACACCCGCGCAGCCTCCAGCGCCCGCGGCGCCGAAACTGGCCCTGACGAGTCCGGCCGGCGCCCTCCTGGTCCCCATCAAGCCCGACCAGACCGCCGTGTTCGAGGAGTTTGCCGGCAAGCTGAAAGCGGGACTCGCGAAATCGGAGGATCCCACGCTGAAGCAGCAGGCGGCCGGTTTCAAAATTTACAAGTCGGCCGAGCCCTTCGGCCCGAACGCCCTGTACGTGGTGATCATTGAGCCGGTCGTGCCGAATTCCGAGTACGAACTGTTCGCGATGCTCTCGAAAACCATGACGCCGGAGCAATTGCGCGCGCCGGAAGCCGCCGAGATGTGGAAACGCTACGCGGCCATGTTCGCGTCCGGACCAAGCCGGTTGAGCCTCACTCCGATCGGACAGTAATAAGAGGGCTCAGGGCTCAAGACTCCAGACGCAGGTCTGAAGCCATCTGAGCCTTGAGCCCCTTTAGAATTTCAGATTGAGCCCTGCGTAGAATCGCTGCGGCCTGGAATGGAGAGGCGAGCCTCGCAACGTGAAGATGCGGTAGTCGAACCGCAGCCGTAATGGGCCGGCCAACGAGATCTTCACGCCGCCTCCGACGTTGATGCCCACGTTGGTCTCGGACTCGACGTTCAGCGTTTCCCGAAAAACGCCCCCGCCTGCGGTACCGTAAAACTGCAGCCCGCCGATCGGAACAGGTGTCTGGACCAGGCCGTTGAACATGAACGTCCGCAGGCCGGGCGCCGCCTTGACGAGGTCTTCATTCGTACTGGCGTACTCGACCTCGAAGCCCGCGACGAGCAGGCCCATGCCCGCGGCAAATCCTTTGACCGGCCGCGCCGTCGGGGTTGACGTGGCGCCAAGGAACGCCGTGATGTCGGCCGAAGCCGGCGTCGACACGAACAAGAGGAGGAGAAGGCAAATCGCAAACGGCAGAGAGCAAGTGGGACGCCTGTACATACGCATGCGTACAGCATAGCGCCATCCCTGGTTCTCGCTTGCACTCTTGAGCCCTGAGCCCTGCGCTTTCCCTTTTGGCTTTCCTCACTGCTCGCGGGGCCCCACCCCCGCTCGCTCTCGCTCGGGCCGCGGGCGCTCGCCCTTTTGTTGTACATTCGCATTGATGGATTTTCGTCCGACCGACGATCAGGCGCTGCTTCGCGCGACCGTACGCGAGTTTGCGGAAGCGGAGATCGGTCCCCACGTGATGGAGTGGGACGAATCGCAGAGCTTTCCCATGGATCTGCTGCCTCGGCTGGCGGCGCTCGGGCTGACCGGGATCCAGTTCGCGGAGCAATACGGCGGCTCCGCGATGTCGGCGGTTGATTACTGCATCTGCATCGAAGAGCTGGCGCGGGTGTGCCCGGCGATCGCGCTGTCGGTTGCCGCCCACAACGGGCTGTGCACCTCCCACATTGCGATGTTCGGTACCGACGCGCAGAAGACGACGTTTTTGCCACGCCTGGTGCGCGGGGACGTCCTCGGCGCCTGGGGCCTGACCGAGGCGGGCGCCGGAAGCGATGCGGCGGGCATGCGGACGAGCGCGGTGCGGCAGGGCGATCACTGGGTGATGAATGGGTCGAAGAACTTCATCACCCACGGCCGCATCGGTGGCGTCATGGTGGTCGTCGCGGTGACCGATCGCACCAAGGGCCACCGCGGCATCTCCGCCTTCATCGTCGAACACGGGACGCCAGGCATGACCGCGGGAAAGAAGGAAAACAAGCTGGGCATGCGGGCAAGCGACACCAGCGAAGTCGTTTTCCAGGACTGCCGGGTGCCGGCGGCCCAACTGCTTGGCGACGAGGGGCAGGGTTTCATCAACACCTTGCAGGTGCTCGACGCCGGACGGATCGGCATCGCGGCGCTGTCGGTCGGACTTGCGCAAGGCGCGTACGAGGCGGCGCGGCGCTATGCGAAGGAGCGCCGGCAATTCGGGCAGCCGATCGCCGCCTTCCAGGCCATCCAGTGGAAGCTGGCCGATAACGCGACCCGCATCGAAGCCGCGCGCCTCCTGACCTATCGGGCGGCCTATCTCAAAGATCGTGGCGCCCGGACCACGCGCGAGTCCTCCATGGCCAAGCTGTTTGCGAGCGAAATCGCGGTGAAGGCGGCAGACGACTGCGTGCAGATTCACGGCGGCTACGGGTTCGTGAAGGATTACCCGGCCGAGAAATTCTTTCGCGACGTGAAGCTCCTCACCATCGGCGAAGGCACCAGCGAAATCCAGCGCCTCGTCATCGCGCGCCAGCTGCTCGGACAGTGACGGACTCGAGCCTGTCCCACCGCGTGCTCGAGGGAGACGCGCGGGCCGTCGCGCGCGCGATTTCGCTCATCGAAGACGAATCCCCCGCGGGCGCCGCACTGATCCGGCGGATCTTTCCGAGCACGGGACGCGCCTACCTGATCGGTGTGACGGGGCCCCCGGGCGCGGGCAAGAGCACGCTCGTCGATCGCCTGATCGCTGGACTTCGCAAGGCGTCGAAGACGGTGGGGGTCGTGGCCGTGGACCCGACCAGCCCGTTCAGCGGGGGCGCCATCCTCGGGGATCGCGTCCGCATGCAGGCGCACGCCAATGATTCCGGAGTGTTCATCAGAAGCATGGCCACGCGAGGGCATCTTGGCGGGCTGGCGCGGGCGACGAGCGAGGTGGCGCTGGTCTTCGACGCGTCCGGCAAGGACATCGTCCTCATCGAAACCGTTGGCGTGGGGCAGGACGAGATCGATATCGTCCGCCTGGCCGATGTGTCGATCGTCATGATTGTGCCCGGCTCCGGCGACGAGGTGCAGGCGCTGAAGGCCGGCATCATGGAAATCGCCGACATCTTCGTCGTCAACAAAGCCGATCGCGAAGGCGCGGACCATACCGTCGCGTCGATCGACGCGAATGTGTCGCTGCAGACGTTCGCTCCCGGTGCATGGAGGCCACCCATCGTCAAGACCCAGGCCACCACGGGAGAGGGCGTGCCTGAACTCCTCGACACGATCGACCGCTTTCGCGCGCACACCGCCGGGTCGCAGGGAACACGCCGCCGGCTGCGGGCCGAGTTCAGGGTGCGCGAACTGCTCGCGCAGCGCTTCGTTCAGCACGTGGAGCAGCGCGTCCTCGGGGCGGGCGAGTTTGAAGGGATCCTCGATCGGATCGTGGCCCGGGACCTGGACCCGTATACCGCGGTGGACGAGATCGTTACTCGGGCCATGAAAAGTTGAAGAGCTTCCGCATGAAAGCAACCCTCGATCACATCGGCATTGCGGTTTCGAATCTGGACGAGGCGCTCGCGTTTTATCGCGACGCTCTCGGTCTGGAAGTCGAGGCGCCGGAGGAGGTCCCCTCGCAGCGCGTGCGCGCGCACTTCATCCCGCTCGACGGCCCGCGGGAGCGAGACCGAGAGGCAGAGGTCTCCGCGGAGCGCGACCGGGGGATAGGGGCCCCCGGAGTGAGCCTGGAATTGCTGGAAGCGACTGACGACACGTCGCCCATCGCGAAGTACGTCGCCAAGCGCGGCCCCGGGCTTCACCACCTCACGCTTCGCGTTGACGACATCGCTGAGGCACTCGCGCGCCTCAAGTCGCGAGGCGTCCGTCTGATCGACGAGTCCCCCCGGCCCGGCGCGCACGGGTCACTTGTCGCGTTCATCCACCCGTCGAGCGCGCATGGAGTGCTGGTCGAGCTGAAACAAGCCGGCGGGCACGCACCGACGGTTGACACGAAGACCACGAAGGACACGAAGAACACGAAGTCACGAAGAAAGCGGAATCAAGCGGCGCGCCGCGAAAGAACTGCGGGGCTGGCGGGACCGCGCTCCGCGCGGTAGAGCGAGGCACTGATCCAGAAACACAAGTACCACTGGCTCATCGGGTGTTTGTGTTTCTCGATCAGTGTCTCGCTCCGAGCGCCGGCCGCAGGCCGGCGTCCCACCAGCCCGTAGCGTGGCCGGCCTGTCTTCGTGCTCTTCGTGTCCTTCGTGCTCTTCGTGTTGGCCGTCAGCCCGTGGCAGCGCGACAGAGATGGGGTAATGCATGCAATTCGGTCAGCTCGAGCTGATCTCTCTCTTCGACGGCTTCTTCCGTCTGGACGGCGGGGCGATGTTCGGCGTGGTGCCAAAGCCTCTATGGGAGAAACGTGCCCCGGCCGACGAGAAGAACCGGATCGCGCTTGGCCTGCGTCCGCTGATCGTTCGCGGCGGCGGCAAGACGATGATTGTCGATGCGGGTATTGGCGACAAGATGGACGCGAAGAGTGTCGCCATCTATGGCATCGATCGCTCGCGGAACCTGGATCACACGCTCGCCGAGGCGGCGCTGGGCCCGGGTGACATCGACGTCGTGCTCGCGTCGCACTTCCACTTCGATCATGCCGGCGGGTTTACCGTGCGCGATGGCGCCGGCGTGCTGACCCCGCGATTTCCGAACGCGCGATACGTCGCACGGACCGCAGAATGGCACGATGCCACCCACCCGCACGAGCGCAATCGCGCGAGCTACCTCCAGGAAAACTTCGTGCCGTTGATGGAGGCGGGTGTGCTCGACCTCGTTCCAGAAGACGGCGCCATCATGCCGGGTGTGCGTGTGGTGCGGACCGGCGGACACACCATGCATCACCAGATCGTCATGATCGAATCGGCCGGGCGGTTGGCGCAACTCCTGGGATTGCCGCGCTCGACCGCGATC
>JANNHC010000441.1:0-2166 GCA_031404215.1 Acidobacteriota bacterium | reverse complement strand
ACGGCGAACTACCTGCGCGCGCACGGGCTGACGGCCGAGATCGTCTTCAAAGTGAACGAGGGGCGTCCGCACGTCGGCGATGAAATCCTCAACAACCGGATTCAGCTCGTGATCAACACGCCGCTCGGCCGCGAGTCGTTCTTCGACGACCGCACCGTGCGCCGGATCGCGATGATGCACGGCGTGCCGTCAATCACCACGCTGACCGGCGCTGCCGCCACGGTCAACGCCATCAAGGCGCTACACAGCGAAGGGCTCACCGTCCGGACGCTCCAGGAGTACCACGCAGAAGCTGCGCTCCGTAAGGCTTGACGCTGCTGTAGATTTTGCGCGTCCTGCCGAGCCCGCCGAGGGGTCGGAGGGCGCTTTGTTCCTCCCGCGCCCTTGGCCGCGCCGCTTGCATCTATTCCCGCGTCATGCGGGCGCCAGCCTCCCTTCTCGCGATTCCAGTCCTGCTGGGTTCCGCGACCGGCATTCTGCTGGCGGACGGGAGGGAGCCCTGGCTTGCGCTGAGCGCTGCGGCCGGAGCCGCGCTCGCGCTCGTCGCTGCGCTCGGGTTCTTCAGCGACCGCTTCGCGGCCGCGACCGCATCGGCGATCGCCGCCGGCTGCTTTCTGGGCGGCGTATCCATAGGAGTAAGCGGCGCACGGACTGCCTATCGGCCCGACCTCCTTCAATGGTTCGAAGCCCGCGACGCCGCCACGCGCGAGGCGCCCGTGGTTCTCGAGGGCGTGCTCCGCGACGATGCGGCGGTCACAGCGGCTGGCGTCTCCATGACGGTCGACGTCCACCGGATTGCCGTGGGGTCCGGCGAAGGTTTCCGGGGTACCGCAGGCGGCGTGCGCGTGAGCGTCGGGGGAGCCTCGGCGGCCGGTCGCCAGGACGAGTGGCGCGGCGGCCGGGCGATTCGCGCGTCGGTGTGGCTCCGCAAGCCGACCGGCTATGGCGATCCCGGTGTTGGAGACGACGTCCGCTCGCTGGCGCGGCGTGGGGTGGTTCTGCTCGGGACGGTGAAGAGTGGTGCGCTGGTGGAACCCGGTGGCCGGGGAACTGTGGTCCAGGAAGCCGCGGCATCGGCGCGCCGATGGGCGCGGCTCCAGCTCGCGCGACACGTCGGCCGATGGGATCCTCGGTCCGGGGCGATCGCGTCGGCGATTCTGATCGGCGACCGGTCTGGTCTCTCCGGCGAGGACGAGCGGCGGCTGCAGGAAGCGGGCACGTACCACGTCATCGCGATCTCTGGCGGAAACATCGCGATCCTTGCCGCCATCGTGCTCGTGGTCCTGCGAGCCATCCGGGTTCGGCCTGACCTCGCTGCGGCGCTCACCATTGTCGTCCTCCTCTTTTACGGGGAGGTGGCGAGCGGCGGGGCGTCCGTGTCGAGGGCCGTGACGGCTGCCTGCCTGTTTCTTGGAGCGCGCGTATTGGACCATCGCGGTCCTGCGCTCAACGCGCTGGCCGTCGCTGCGGCAGGGGCGGTGGCGACCTCACCGCTGGCCGTGTTCGACGGCGGGTTCATCCTGTCGTTTGGGGCCACGCTCGGCATCCTGCTGGGCGCGTCACGTCTGTCGATGGCGGGCGCCGATCCGCTGCCGCGCGCTCGCCGAACGCACCAGAATATCGTTCCGCGACTGGCCGGTCAGCTCTCGAAGGCGGCCGGCGCCATGTTTGTGGCCACGTTGTGCGCGGAGGTCGCGCTGGCGCCTGCCGGCGCCGTGCTCTTCTCGCGAATCACTCTTGCCGGGCTGGTTCTCAACTTCCTGGCGATCCCGTTGATGACCCTTGCGCAGGTGGCCGCGATCTGCACGCTCGTGGCGGCGCCTGCGGCCCATCCGGTTGAGCATTACTGCGGATACGCCGCCCATCTCGCCGCATCGGGTCTCGTCAGCTCGGCGGGTCTGGTTGACATGGCTCCATGGCTGTCGCGCGACGTCGCGCCGCCTGCCGCGTGGTTTGTCTGCGCCTACTACGGGTGCTGTGCCGTGCTCCTGTCGCGGCGTCACGCGCGCATCGGCGCCATCGGTGTGGCGTGCGCGGGAGCGTTGATGTTCACTTCGCCGCCTGCCGTCACGACCGCTGGCCCTCCCTTGCCTCCGCCGGGTGTGCTGCGCGTGGTGTTTCTTGACGTCGGGCAGGGCGACGCGACGGTGGCGCGAATGCCTGATG
>JANNHC010000440.1:0-1667 GCA_031404215.1 Acidobacteriota bacterium | reverse complement strand
CCTCCCAAAGCCGGGCCCGGGATGTCAACCAACACGAGCGACAGGCGGAGGTCGAAGCGTTTCGCGCGCTCGAGTTCCTCCTCAATCCGCCGCACAAACTCGGATACGGCTGGCCGCACCGACTCCCGCGTGACGTCGTGGAGCGAGGGTTCGGCCCCCGTCAGCCAACCCTGCAGGACCCGCACGGCCACGCGGGTGACCAGTTCGGCGTCGGGAGCAAACGACTCGCCGGGAGCCGGGCGCAGATCGAGGGTGGCCGAGGTTTCCTCGCCCAGCGGCAGGGTGCACAGGAACTGACCCGGGGCAAATCGCCAGGAGACCGGCGAACCTTCTGAGTCGGCCGGAATTTCTCCGGATGTTCCGATGCAGACGAGCCGCCGCTCGCGACCGCGGCGGTTCAGCACAAGCGACGCGTATGCCGCGGCGGTCATGTCCGACAGTTCACGAACGATCCGCACGGCGAGCAGCTCGGGAACCGCGCCCCCCTGCTCCACAAAGGATTGAAACAGTTCACGCGTGCGATCTCGCCGCCTTGCGCGAATCGTCTCGAGCTGAACACCCGCGATACGGCCCAGCACCGCGAACAGCGCTTCGGCGTCCGCGGGAAATGTCCCGATCAGCGCGAGGACCCAGTCAGGTCTTCCGTTGCTCGACAATGGAACCAGCACGACGTCGGATGACCCGGCCGACTGACCCCACTCGGGGATCGGGCCCAACCGAACGGTCTCCGCCGCGCCGGCGAGCAGCTCCGAACTCAGACGCTTCGCGGCGTGCTCGATGTGAGCGCCGGGGAGCGCCGTGTGCAGGACGAAGTCTCCCGCCAGACCGCGCTGAAAGATCCGCGCGTCCACGTCGAACCACACCGCGGCCGCCTGCACGATCGCATGGCCGAGATCGGCTTCGGCATCGGTTTCAACCAGGTGACGCAGGAACCGGAGAGTCGCCAGGAGCCGGCGCGAATTCTGCCGCTCGTCGGTCAGCGCGTCGGCCGCGGCAAAATCGGCTTCGACGATGGCGCGGGCCAGTTCGGGCCAGGCCTTCTCTTCGTCCGCCGACTCGATGTCCCGCTCAGTCCGGCGGACCGCCACGAGGGCCGACGCCTGACGGACCCGGGCGGCGCGGCGCAACGGAAATACCTGATACTGCACGCCCGCCTCGTCCAGCTGCTCGGGGCGGCCGTCCGCCAAGGCTTCGAGCAGGGACTGACGCACGACCGGAGACTCTTCGATGAGCCGGGCCAGGGCGGTCGTCGCGTCCGGATAGACGTGCTGCAGCGTGGAGTCGATGACCTCGACTTCCAGACCGAAGCGCGTCCGTGCGCGCTCGAGCAGCTGCGAGAGCGAAGTTGACAGCATCAAAATTTGGTTACGGGAACCGTTCAGCGCCAGGGGTCCAGTCGGACACGTGGGTTTTCACGGATTGGCGTCTCCAGTTGCAAACGTATAGCCACGATCTGGAGAATTTTGTCAGCGCGGGAACGCCTTTATCTACGGTAACTTGGGGAATTCTTGATGTGGCCGATTTCCGTCATTTACGGACGAGCCTTATTAGTCATCTAAAAGTAAGACTAATATCAGCTAAAAGGGCAGACTTTTGTCCGCCTAACCACCCGGTTTCGCCGAGGGACCAACAGCCACCTCAACATTTTTTTCGCTTGGTATCGGGAG